>NC_019753.1:4445000-4745000 GCF_000317495.1 Crinalium epipsammum PCC 9333 | reverse complement strand
TTATTGTGGGCAAGATGCCCGTGTAGCATTTCCTAATTACACCTGATTTACTTTCCGTCTAAAGTTCTAGCAACTTGTAGAGGTGTAACTGCTGGCAATTTAGTACTAACTACAGTAGATTGCAACATCGGGGTACGAGTAATAGAATCGTTCGCCAATGTAAACAATGGATTAGATAAAATGCCCGCTAAAGTTGTCGCTATTACAGATAGTACTAAACCGACTTGCAAAGGTCGCATTCCACGTAAATTCCACTTAATTTCTGGATAACTTTTCACGGCATCAGACATTTCGTGGGGTTCTTTTACTACCATCATTTTGACGACACGAATGTAGTAGTAAATGGAAATTACAGTGGTTAGTAAACCTAATAGTACTAACCCGTAAGCGCCTGCTTTCCAAGCAGCCCAGAATATGTAAATTTTGCCGAAGAATCCAGCTAGTGGTGGAATACCTCCCAAGGAAAGTAAGCAAATACTTAAACCCAGTGTTAATAGTGGGTCTTTTTGATATAAACCGGAATACTCGCTAATTTGGTCGGTTCCTGTGCGTAATGAGAATAGAATTACACAAATAAAACCGCCTAAGTTCATAAACAGGTAAATCATCAGGTAAAACACCATACTGGCGTAACCTTCAGTGGTTCCGGTAACTAAACCAATCATCACAAAGCCAGCTTGGGCGATGGAAGAGTAAGCCAAGAGGCGTTTCATGCTGGTTTGAGTAAGTGCAACCACGTTACCCAAAACCATACTAAGTACTGCTAGGGCAGTAAAGACAAAATGCCACTCTTCTGTAACTGAAGGGAAAGCAGTTACAAGTAAGCGAATAGCTAAGGCGAACCCTGCTGCTTTAGAACCAACTGATAAGAAAGCTACAACTGGGGTAGGAGAACCTTCGTAAACGTCTGGTGTCCACTGGTGGAAGGGGACTGCGGAGATTTTAAAGGCAATACCTGCGATCGCAAATACTAAAGCAATCAATACACCCAAGGATACATTAGATCCGTTGTTAGCAATACCTGATGCGATCGCACTTAAGCGAGTTTCTCCCCCAGATAACCCGTAAAGCAGTGATACACCATAGAGAAAAATTGCGGAACTTGAAGACCCAATTAGCAGATATTTTAATGCTGCTTCATTAGAACGGGGGTCACGCTTCATGTATCCCGTAATCATATAAGAGGAGATACTTAGCGTTTCTAGAGATACAAAAATCGTTACTAACTCATCTGCACCACATAAAAACATCCCGCCGACAGTCGCACTAAGCAAAATGGCGATAAATTCTGCTAGAGATGAACCACTCTGCTCAACGTAGCGGATTGACATCAATACGGTGACGGTAGCAGATAAGGCGACGATGCCACGAAATACGATACTCATCGCATCACTGTTAAAACTACCCAAAAAGGAAATTGGGTTAGTGATGGTGGTATCCCATTGAGAGTATAGGGCGACAACCGAGGAAAGCAAACCTGCGATCGCTAAATAAGGAGTCCAACGCGCAGATGACCGCCCTACAATCAAGTCACCTACTAAAACCGCCAGCAGGGTAAGAATTACAATCCCCTCTGGCAAAATTGTTCCGGCATTAAGCTGGGCTGCGAGACTGGCAAAATCCATAATAGGCAGAGCAGATAATTATTGTTATGCAACACTATAGATGTTGCCTCATCCATTGCATTTTATCCGTACCGCAGCCTTTAGTGCCATTTTGGTTTTAAGTAGCTCCACATTAAAAAAGATAAAACAAATATCTCCCCCTCCCCTTATGAAGGGGAGGGGGCTGGGGGTGGGGTAATACGTTTAATTAGGTTGACTTACTTATGAAAATACTGATAGTTGAGGATGATAGCTCTCTTTCTGAAGCACTGGCAGCAGCCCTAAGCGATCAACTTTATGTTGTTGATGTTGTAGCAAATGCCGAAGATGCTTGGCTACAATCTAAAACCTTTAACTATGACCTAATTTTATTAGATGTCATGCTTCCCATGTTAGATGGGATTAGCTTTTCTAAACAATTACGCACTCATGGTAATGCTACACCTATTCTCATGCTAACTGCCCGCGACGGTATCACTAACAAAGTAGCTGGGTTAGATGCTGGGGCGGATGACTATCTAATCAAACCTGTTGATTTGGCAGAATTATTAGCAAGAATTCGAGCGTTGCTACGCCGAGGGAGTGTTAACTTACTCCCGATTTTAGAGTGGGGTAAATTGCGCCTTAATCCGATTACCCATGAGCTAACATATAATAACTTTCCCGTCAATCTAACTGCCAAAGAATTTAGTCTTGTAGAGCTTTTTATGCGCCAGCCGCTACGAGTATTTACCCACCGTTTTATCCTCGAAAACCTTTGGCAGTCTGAAGAGCCACCAGGAGAAAATACGATTAAGGTTCATATCAAAAGCATACGTGATAAATTCAAAAAAGTTTTAGCTCCGTCGGATTTAATTGAAACAATTTACGGTGTAGGTTATCGTCTCAACCCGTTGGCTGAAAAAAACTAGATTTACTTGCCTATAGGGACTCTGGCTGATCTTCTTCTGATTCAGTAATGGTTCGTTTCGTAGCAAAGCCGTTGAGAATCATGCCTCGAATCAGTGCTACTTCTGCATCCAAACCTTTAGCGTGATCCTCATATTTTTCTACTGCACTTTGTATATTGTAGTTTTTCATCCGCTCAGACATTTGACGGGAGAATGTGATCTTTTCCTCCATTGCCCGAACAGCCGACCACAAAGCATTTTCAAGGTATGTGAGTGGGAAAAAAAGTAACTTAACTAACTATGCCACTCGGTATTTTTTTGGAGAATATCTAGAATACTTTGGCGAATAATCATCTCTCTCTGCAAGCGTTTCTGTAAAGGAGTGTGGGAATTTTGATGTTGTATAGATAATTCTTCTGTATCTTCAATTACTGTATATTCATTAGGGATTTGACTCAGAACCTCAGCAATTAGTAGTTGTCGCAATTTATGAATAGAAAAAGCGGCTTGATAGGGATAAGGAGGATAATCTTGCAATACTTCTTCAACTTCTTCCATCACCAACGGTAATGTTAAATTGGCTATTTTGTAACCCATTTTTGAATCCTTTGACTTGCAATTAATTGTTTCCAACCAAAATATTTGCTACTAACTCAAGTTTGGTAAATATTAGATTGAGCTAAATTAGATTGATCAAACACACATAGACTTTGGCAATAAATCACATCAGCCAAAATTGCTGTAACACAATCATTAGTATGGATTTCTAGTTTAGCTTCAGGCGCTGCTTCAAACACTATACCTTGTTCAGGAAAAATTGTTTTTTCCCAAGATAAGGCGGGAATATTCGTTATTTTAATAATTTGCACCTGCTGAGTAGGGTTTGTATAGAAACAGCAAAGTTTTTTAGGAGAAGGTAAATCAGAATTAAAGACTATCATTTTAAATTTTGCCCCGTAATTAAGATTTATATCTGTTGAAAGTATACAACCAAAAAGTAAAAAACTGGTAAATAACATAAATTCACATCAGTTTTTAAATCTGTGTATTGTAGATCACACTTAAAAAATATAAATAAATTTTATCTCCTCAAAATTTAATAATTGGTTAATATTAAGATGTTTTAAACCAAAAGCTATATAAAAATACATTTCACATTTACTACTTTTTTACTTTTAAAAGCTATATTAAAAAATATTTAAGACTAAAAATATATGCCTACTTGTATATGCTGTTCCCAAAGTTTAGTCCGATGTATCCGGCGACACAAAATTTACTGGTTTTGCACTTATTGCCATCAGGAAATGCCTTATTTGGATGATGCTTTAGCTGGGCATCTAGTCAAAAATTTGAATAACAAAAAAAGTTTTAATCGATTAGAAAATCATCAAATTGTCACTGGGCAGTAACTTTAATCTTTCTGTACCTTTACAAAAATTAATGGGATAAGGAAATTAAAAACTATGAAACATTTTGCTTTGGACACAAATTACGAGTTATCACTACCTCTACAGGAAGGTGAACGTAAAAACACAACTCAATTGCAAGAACAATTAGAGCGCGATCGCTTAATTTCCAGCATATCTCAGCGTATTCATCAAGCAACTTCATTAAATGAAACACTTCACACTGCTGTTTTAGAAGTACGGGAACTACTTAACTGTGAGCGAGCATTAATTTATCGTTTTGGCTGGAATCGGTGCGGAACCGTTGTGCAAGAGGCAGTCATAGGCGATTACCCTTCGCTTTTAGGGCGGTCTTTCTCGGCAGAAGTATTGCCCAAAGAGTACCATCAAATGTATAGCCAAGGGCGAGTTGGCATCATTCACAATCTTGATCAAGATCAATTGTCACCTTGCATGGTGGAATTTATGCAAGAGTTTGAAGCTAAAGCAAAACTGGTAGTTCCGATTCGCCAGCAAGAAGAATTGTGGGGACTGTTAGTTGTGCATCATTGCTCAACACCAAGAAAATGGCAGCAATTAGAAATTAATTTAGTCCAAGAATTAGCAATTCATATTGCGATCGCGATTAAGCAAGCATCACTCTTAGAAGAAGCTCAAACCGAACTGCAACAGCGAAAGCTTGCTGAAGAAAAGATTCAACAATTATCAAGCAACGTTGAAACCACTCTTTCTATACTTTGTGCCACTTTGGATGCAACTGCTGACGGTATTCTTGTTGTAAACACTCAAGGGAAAATCATCAGCTTTAACCATATATTTGTCAAAATGTGGCATATCCCTGAATCAGTTTTAGAGCAAAGAAATTATAGTGAGCAGATAGAATTTGTCAAAAATCAGTTGAAAGATCCGGCAAGTTTTGAACAGATGCTCAACAATATGTATAGCCAGCCAGATGTCGAAACTTATAACTTGTTAGAATTAAATGATGGCAGATATTTCGAGCGTTATACTAGACCTCAATTTCTAGCAGAAAAAATTGTTGGTACAGCCATCAGCTTTCGTGATATTACTGAGCGCAAATTGGCAGCAATAGCTTTACAAAAAGCTCATGAGCAGCTAGAAACCAAAGTAGCAGAGCGGACAGCAGAACTAAAACAAACAGCCGAGCAATTACGCCACGAAATAGTAGAGCGTCACTGGGCAGAAAAAGCACTCAGGGAAAGCGAAGAACGTTTCCGCAATTTAGTTGAATCCACCAGCGATTGGATCTGGGAAATAGACAATTTATCTATCTATACATATCTCAGCCCACAAGTTTACGACCTTTTAGGCTACCAGTTATCAGAAATTTGGGGCAAAACTAAATTTGACTTAATGCCACCAGCAGATACATCAAATAGTGTTAAAATTTTAGCAGATTTAATTGAACATCATCAACCTTTTATCTGTCTAGAAAATACCTTTATCCATAAAGATGGTACTTTATTAGTTCTAGAATGCAGTGGAATTCCCTTCTTTGATAGAGATGGTCAATGCCAAGGTTATCGCGGTATTAGTAGAGATATTACAGAACGTAAGCAGGCAGAAGCAGAAATTATTAAGGCGTTGGAAAAAGAAAAATTACTATGTGAACTTAAATCTCGCTTTGTATCGACAGTTTCTCACGAATTCCGTACCCCATTGTCAACAATTTTACTCGCTACTGAGTTACTTATAAATTACGACCATAAATTTGATAACACAAAGAAATTTAAATATTTCAACCAAATTCAAAGTCAAGTCCATCGCATGACTCAACTAATGGAGGATGTTTTATTCATCGGTAAATTGCAAAATTCAGCAGTAAGATTTAAGCCACAGTTTCTCGATTTTAAATTATTTTGCGAACAGATTTTAGAGGAAATTGTAGAAGGCTTTGGCTCAAACCATAGGTGGGAATTGGACTTTGCTGGTTTATCTCAAAATTTATTTGTAGAATTTGATAACCAACTTATGGGACAAATAATCAATAATTTGCTGACAAATGCTGTGAAATATTCACCTAAAGGAACTACTATTAAATTTACAGTCTTATCTGAACAAGAACAGATTATTTTAAGCATTTGCGACCAAGGAATTGGGATTCCTCACTCAGAGCAATCCCAATTGTTTGATGAATTTCATCGCTGTAGTAATGTCGATAATATTTTGGGAAATGGGCTAGGTCTGTCTATTGTCAAAAAAGCTATAGAATTACATGGTGGTAATATTATTGTTGAAAGTGAAGTGGGTGTAGGAACAACCTTCACAGTTTGTATTCCTAGAATTCAACTACAGACGGATAGTGTATAAACGCGGCATGGTGCGTCTCTACAAAAGTAGGAGGTTTATTATAGTTGAAAAAACTTGGTAGAAGTTGTGTGTTGATTCTTTAAGCCTTGAAACATTACTAAAAAAAGCTATGGCTCCTCAACGGGGTTCTCAACAATCGTCATCAAATTCAACTACTTCTTCCGGTAAAACCCCGCCTAGTCAAAAAAAACATCATAAATTATTTCCGATAGTTGGAATTGGCGCTTCTGCTGGCGGATTAGCGGCATTTACAGAGTTACTCCAAAATATACCCAATGATACGGGCATGGGATTTGTGCTGATTCAACATCTAGCACCCAATCATAAAAGTTTTTTGACGGAGATTCTTGCCAAAACCACCCAAATGCCAGTGACAGAAGTTGAGGAAGGAATGTTAGTGGAGCCAAACCACTTTTATGTTATTCCACCGAATACAAATATGATCATTTCTGGAGGTGTGTTAAAACTCACGCCTCGCGCGGATACTATTGGAAAATATCTGCCCATTGATGCTTTATTTATCTCCTTAGCATCAGATCGTAGCAATAAAGCGATCGCAGTAGTTCTTTCAGGTAAAGATGGAGATGGCACCATTGGAATAGAAGTCATCAAAGCCGCAGGTGGCATTACCTTTGCCCAGTGTACAAAATCGGCAAAATTCGATAGTATGCCCCACAAAGCGGCTGCTACTGGCAGTGTGGATTTCATTCTTACACCCCAAGAAATTGCCCTCGAACTGGCAAATATTAGCAAACATCCTTACATCGTCCACTCTCAACCGGAAAAAATTTTCTTGCAAGTACCTCAAAACCAAGATAATTTTCAAACCATCCTAGATTTGTTACAGCAAACTACTGGGGTTAATTTTAGCAATTATAAAGAACAGACTTTACGCAGACGCTTGATGAGGCGACTGGTTTTGCACAAACTCTCAACCCTGGAAGATTACATTAAATATATCCAAGAAAACCCTGCTGAATTGTCAGTTTTGTTTGAAGATATATTAATTAAAGTATCAAATTTTTTCCGCAATCCTTATTTATTTGAAGCTTTAAAAAACAATATATTTTCCCGCATTAAGCTTAATAAACTTGCCAGAGAACCAATCAGAATTTGGGTAGCAGGGTGTGCAACGGGTGAAGAAGCTTATTCTCTAGCTATTTGCTTAGTAGAATTTCTTGAAAAAGAAGGACAAAAAGAACAAGAAAATTCTTCCGCTCAAATTCCTAATACCCAGCATTCCCCACAAAAAGCCATATCTAAACCTTTAAGTTATATACCTCAAATCAAGATTTTTGCTACCGATATCAGCGATGTAGCGATTGATAAAGCCCGTAAAGGTATATACACCGAAAGACAAATGGCAGATGTCTCGCCAGAACGTCTAGAACGCTTTTTCGTTGAAGTGGAGGGGGGTTATCAAATTTGCAAGAATATCCGCGAATTATGTATTTTTGCCAAACAAAACTTGTATCAAGACCCACCTTTTTTTAATTTAGACTTGGTGAGTTGTCGGAATGTATTAATTTATTTTACACCAGCTTTACAGAAGCAGGTTTTGCAGATATTTCATTACAGTATTAATGAAAAAGGATTTTTGGTACTAGGAAGCTCAGAAAGCCCAGGTGAAACATCGGAGTTATTTGCACCTGTAGACAAACGATGTAAGATTTACACTAAAAAATTGCTGTCCACTAAACTTAAATTTGACTTTGTTTCCAAAAAATATCCGCCAGACAAAATGACGGTCGGTAAAAAAATCAACTCTGATGCTACAAGTTCCAATATTATACAGCAAGAAACTGACCGAATTATTTTAGAAAAGTATGGTTCTAGCAGTGTAGTTATCAACAACGATCTCGATATTATTTTATTTAGAGGCGATACCAGTTTATATTTGCGTCCTGCACCAGGAAAGCCCAACTCCAATATTCTCAAAATGGCGCGTGAAGGTTTAATTTTAGATTTGCGGACAGCTATCTACAATGCCCAAAATCAGAAGATATCGGTCAAAAAATTAGGTTTGCAAATCAAAGATAAAAACAATTATAAAACTTGTAATATTGAAGTTATTCCTTTTTCAATAAAATCACCAGAAGAATGTTATTTTTTAGTTATATTTGAGGAAGTTAATTTAGCTAGTCCTCGATTAGTCCCAGGTCAGCTAACTAGCCCACAGACTGGAGGGTTAACTCAGCAAGCTACGCAAAATTATGAAATTATCCAGCTTAAACAAGAATTAGCGATCGCTAAAGAAGATCTTAGTGCTACTAAAGAATATTTACAATCAATAATTGAAGAACAAGAGCTTACTAACCAAGAACTCAAAGCTGCTAACGAGGAAATACAGTCAAGCAACGAAGAATTACAAGGTACTAATGAGGAACTGGAAACCGCCAAAGAAGAACTTCAGGCGACTAATGAAGAATTAAACACAATTAACGATGAACTACGCCATCACAACTTAGAAGCAAGTCAGCTTAATAATGACTTGATGAACTTACTTAGTAATGTTAATCTTCCGATTATCATGCTAGACAAAGATTTATGTATCCGCAGATTCACTCCTAAAGCAGACGAAATTCTTAACCTACTTCCCACTGATATTGGAAGACCCCTGAATAATATCAAGCTTAATATCAACGTTCCCAATTTAGCAAAATTAGTTTTACAGGTAATTAAGACTTCTACTGTTATTGAACAAGAAGTTCAAGATTTGAAATCTCATTGGTATAACCTACGGATTTTACCCTATATAACCAGTGAAAATTCCCTGGATGGGGCAGTGCTAATATTAATTGATATTGATGTCATTAAACGCAGTGCCGAGCAATTAAAAGCAGCCCGTAATTACTCTGAAGGCATAGTGAATACAGTACGACAACCTTTACTTGTAATCAATGCAAATTTAAGAATAATCACAGCAAATATTGCCTTTTATAAAACTTTTGAAGTTACCCCCAATCAGGTAGAGCAAGAATTATTCACAGAAATTCAAAAAGGCGTTTGGAATCTTCCAGAATTGCAACGTGAACTATCAAAAGTAATTTCCGAAAATCAAGGATTAATTGATTTTGAAATTAGCCATGAATTTGAAAAATTGAGATTTAAGACAATGTTGCTCAATGCCTGGGCAATTTCTCAATCACCAGAAGACAACACTTTAATGCTTTTAGCAATTACAGACATTACTGAGCGTAAACAATTTGAAATTGAACGTACTAAATTATTAGCTCACGAGCAAGCCGTCCGCGCCTCAGCCGAAGCTGCCAACCGCGCTAAAGATGAATTTCTTTCCGTGCTTTCTCACGAACTTCGCACGCCTTTGAGCGCCATTATCATGTGGGTACAGTTGCTTGCTTCTCGGCAATATGAAGACCCAACTCTCGTCCGTGGATTAGAAATGATTGAGCGCAGTGCTAAAGCGCAAAATCAGTTAATTGAAGAACTTTTAGATATCTCCCGAATTACAGCAGGTAAGTTGAATTTAATTTGCTCAGAAGTTGATCTAATCACTGTAATTGAAGCTGCGATTGAAATGGTACTGCTGACGGCGGAAGCAAAAAACATTCAACTTGAAAGCATTGTTAACTACTCAGAAGTAATCGTATTTGCTGATTTTCAACGCTTGCAGCAAGTACTGTGGAATCTGTTAGCTAATGCCATAAAATTTACTCCTGAAGGAGGAAGAGTTACAGTCGAACTTGAGATTATTGAATCACTTGCCCAAATTCAAATTATTGACACTGGAATTGGGATTAGTGCTGAGTTTTTATCTTATGTATTTGAGCGTTTCCTGCAAGCTGATAGTAGCAATACGCGATCGCACGGTGGGCTAGGATTAGGACTGACAATTGTGCGGCGTTTAGTAGAACTACATAATGGCACTGTAGAAGCCTCAAGCCCAGGCGCAGGACAGGGAACAACAATCACCGTCAGGCTACCACTAATTACCTACTTTGAAGAGCCTTTAGTGCTGAGTAATGGCAACTTATTAGCCATGAGCAAGTTAGCGTCTCCAGCATTAGCAGAAATTGAGACACTTTCCGGCTTGCACGTACTTTTAGTTGACGATAACGCCGATACCCTAGATGTTCTCAAAACCATCCTTGAAGAGTACCAAGCAGAAGTAACAGCAGTATCCTCAGCTAAATTGGCGATGGAAGCACTGAGAGCAAACCCAAAAATGTATGATGTTCTGTTATCTGATCTGGCGATGCCAAAAGAAGATGGCTATACTTTAATCCATCAGGTAAGGGCGCTTGAGCCAGGTTTGGGCGGACAAATTCCAGCAGCATCGCTCACAGCATATATTACAAGTAATCAAGCAATAGATGCTCTCAATGCGGGATATCAAGTGCATCTGACCAAACCTGTAGAACCTGCTCAACTGGCATTCGTTGTCGCTACTCTTGCAGAACGGACTTCTTAGGCATTAGGACTTACGCACCGAAAGCCTGAAACCTTGATCTACAATATGCGTTTGAGTGCATAATAAATGTATGAACTGGGTTGTTGAGTTCCATGAAGATTTTGAGCCAGAGTTTGATGAGCTACTCGAAGAAGTGCAAAATGAATTGCTTGCTCGTGCCAGTCTGTTGGAAGCGTTTGGACCAACACTAGGGCGACCTCATGTTGATACACTAAAAGGTTCACAGTACGCCAACATGAAGGAATTGCGCTTTGAAGCAGCAGATGGTGTTTGGCGCGTTGCCTTTGCTTTTGATGCAAAACGTCATGCGATCTTGTTGATAGCTGGTGACAAATCTGGTGTGAGCGAAAGTCGTTTTTACAAGCAACTTATTAAAAAAGCTGATGCTCGGTTTAACAAACACTCTTCTTAATTCTTAGATTCACCTACAAGTGAGGGTTAGGTAACAGTAGATATGGCAACAACTTTGAAAGAAAAACTGGAACAGTTGCCCCATGAGCGACGCGAAAAGATCAACGAACGGGCAACAGAGCTAGTAGCATCCTATATGACACTGCAAGAGCTTAGACAAGCACTTAAACTTACACAGGAGAAAGTAGCACAACTCCTGAACATAGACCAGGCAAATGTTTCAAGGCTGGAGAAGCGTAGTGATTTAATGCTCTCGACTTTGCGAGAATACGTTGCAGCAATGGGAGGCGACTTACAGCTTGTTGCCAAGTTTCCTGATCGTCCGCCTGTTACTTTAGTTGGGATTCAGGACATTAAGGTAGAGCAACAGTAATTAGTTTGATTATATTTACTTATATATGTTACTATTTAGTTATGGCATATATACCACTCAGAAAAGCGGTCGAATTTCTGGGCTTGCATCAACACACTTTAAGGAAATACGCAGATGAAGGCAAAATCAAGAGCATCAAAAACGAAGCAGGACAAAGGCTCTACGATGTCGAGTCCTATCAACGTGGTGCAACTGGAACTGCCGTTATTTGCTACTGTCGAGTCAGTTCAGCCAAACAGCGAGACGACCTTAACAGACAAGTTGAATTTATGCGCTCCGGATATCCAGACGCAGAAATCGTCAAAGATATTGGATCAGGACTCAACTTCAATAGAAAAGGACTGCAAGCCCTACTGGTCAGACTTATGCGGGGAGATAAGCTCACGATTATTGTTGCCTGTCGTGACAGATTGTGCAGATTCGGATTTGAACTATTCGAGTTCATGGCACAGCAAAACGGTGGACAAATCGTGGTTCTTGACCAATCTGTTCACTGTCCGCAAACCGAACTTACAACAGATCTTCTTGCCATCCTTCACGTCTTCTCCTGTAGGATGCACGGACTCCGAAGTTACAGCAAGAAGATCAAGGAAGATCCGACTATTCCTAAACCCTGAACAAAAAGCACTACTTAAACAATGGTTGGGAGTTAGTCGTTTTGTTTACAACACAACGATTAAATACTTACAAGAACCCGATACCAAAGCAAACTGGATGGGAATAAAAACTGGAATACTTAACAGTTTACCAGACTGGACAAAATCAGTACCTTTCCAGATTAAATCAATTGCTATCAAAGATGCGTGTCTTGCTGTTAAAGCAGCTAAAAAGGGTTTTAAGAAAGATGGGCAAATACGAAAATTTAGATTTCGGAGCAGGAAAGATACCAAACAATCAATTTTTATTCCCAAGTCTGCTATAAAAGATTGTGGAATTTACCATACAATCTTGGGTCGCTCAAAGCTGAAAGAGGCATTACCCGCAAGTTTCAGTGATGGTAGGTTAACTCTTGCTTATGATGAGTATTACCTAGTTGTTACTTTATATGTGCAACCAGAACAGACCGATAACCAAGGTCGTCTGGTTGCCTTAGATCCTGGTGTTCGCACGTTTATGACATTTTTTAGTGAGCAATCTTTTGGTTTTTTAGGTGAAGATTCTAATTTGTTTATCCAAAAACTATGTTTTCCTTTAGATAAATTAGTTTCAAGAATATCTAAATCACCAAGTCAGCAAAAGAGAAGACTTAAAAAGGCTGCAAGTAGACTTCGTTGCAAAATCAAAAACTTAATTAAAGAGTTACATCATAAATCAGCTAAATTCTTAGTTGATAACTTTGATGTAATCTTATTACCAACATTTGAAACTTCTCAAATGGTGTCTAAGTCTAGACGCAAGTTGAGAAACAAATCTGTTCGGCAAATGTTAACTCTTTCTCATTATGAGTTTAAGACTTTTCTTAATTGGAAAGCTTGGGAGCAGTCTAAAACTGTAGTTGATTGCAACGAAGCTTATACTTCTAAAACGGTGTCATGGACTGGTGAAATTATCAAAAATCTGGGAGGGGCGCGAATAATTAAATCGCTCTCCACCGGATTTAAGATGGATAGGGATCTAAATGGTGCGCGGGGAATTTTTCTCCGTGCATTGGTTGATACACCTTGGTTGAGAAGCCAATTAGCTTCTTAACTTATGTATTTATTAGCAAATGTTAGTAAAAAAGTATCGGAACCAAAATCACATTGAATTTATCTCCAATAAAATTACCTATGACCAATAGTGTAATTTTTCTCTCTCCACAATGAAGTAACCCTGGGGGACTTAGGGGGATCTAGAAGTCAGTCCTGAGCATAAATATAAAAACTGCTAGAAACGCAGATATTTTTTTACAGTTAATTATTTTTAGAATAAGTTCTAAAACCCACTTGACTGTTACCTGTGTAATAGTGACTGTTGAGATATAGCTACAATTCTCTAAATTGCACTGTTATAGCCTAGCTGCTAATTTAATCAACCCCCATGTCAACCCTTGTCATCGTAGAATCTCCCACTAAAGCACGTACAATTAGGCAATTTTTGCCCTCTGGCTATCGAGTCGAGGCATCTATGGGTCATGTGCGTGACCTCCCCTCCTCTGCCGAAGAAATTCCCGAAACCGTCAAGGGGGAAAAATGGGCGCAGCTAGGAGTGAACGTAGAGGCGGATTTTGAACCGTTATATGTAGTCCCTAAAGATAAAAAGAAAATTGTTAAGTTACTTAAAGATGCTCTTAAAGAAGCTGACGAATTAATCCTAGCAACTGACGAAGACCGTGAAGGTGAAAGCATCAGTTGGCATTTGTTGCAAGTGTTGCAACCCAAAGTCCCGATCAAGCGGATGGTATTCCATGAAATCACCAAAGAAGCAATCCGCAGCGCCCTCAAAAATTGTCGCGTAATTGATGAACAAGTAGTTCACGCCCAAGAAACTCGACGAATTTTAGACAGACTCGTTGGTTATACTCTTTCGCCCTTGCTGTGGAAAAAAATTGCTTGGGGATTATCCGCAGGTCGTGTACAATCCGTAGCAGTGCGATTGCTGGTAAACCGAGAACAGCAGCGCCGCGCATTCCGCCAAGGTAAATACTGGGATTTAAAGGCAACCTTAGAGCAAGAAAAAACTGCTTTTGAAGCCCGTCTGGTGACGCTTAAGGGTACTAAAGTAGCTACGGGGAGTGATTTTGACCCCAACACTGGTCAAATTATTGCTGGTAAAAAGGTTAAACTGCTCAACGAAGCAGAAGCAAGAGAATTACAGTCACGGATTTTTAAGCAAACTTGGACTGTTACAGGTATTGAAGAACGTCCCGTAACTCGCAAACCTGCGCCACCGTTTACGACATCAACACTGCAACAGGAATCTAACCGCAAACTACATATCTCTGCCAGAGATACCATGCGGACTGCTCAAAGCTTGTATGAGCAGGGGTATATTACTTATATGCGGACAGATTCGGTGCATTTGTCAGCACAAGCGATCGCAGCCGCCCGTAGTTGCGTTGAGGAAAAATACGGCAAACCATACCTCAGCCCCCAACCCCGTCAATACACCACCAAAAGCAAAGGCGCACAAGAAGCCCACGAAGCTATTCGCCCTGCTGGTAGCACCTTCCGCACTCCCCAGGAAACCGGATTATCTGGTCGAGAATTAGCCCTTTACGACTTAATTTGGAAGCGTACCGTCGCCACCCAAATGGCGGACTCTCGCCAAACTCATATCACTGTTGATACACAAGTTGATGATGCAGGTTTCCGTTCTAGTGGTAAACGCATCGACTTTCCTGGTTATTTACGCGCTTATGTCGAAGGTTCCGACGATCCAGATGCAGCAATTGAAGACCAAGAAGTAATTTTACCAGCTTTGAAAAAAGGCGATCGCCCTAATTGTAAAGAACTAGAACCCATCAGCCACGAAACCCAACCCCCAGCGCGTTATACCGAAGCATCTTTAGTCAAAACCTTAGAAAGCGAAGGAATTGGTCGTCCTAGCACCTACGCCAGCATCATCGGTACAATTATCGATCGCGGCTATGCTCAGATGCAAAGTAACGCCTTAATTCCCACCTTCACCGCCTTTGCTGTCACCAGTTTGCTAGAAAAACACTTTCCCGACTTGGTAGACACCAAATTTACTGCCAAAATGGAGCAAACCCTTGACGACATCTCCACAGGCGAAGCGCAATGGCTACCTTACCTACGAAAATTCTATCTAGGGGAAAAAGGCTTAGAAACCCAAGTAAAAGACCGAGAAAGTCAAATTAACGGCAGCGAAGCCCGTACTATTGAGCTAGAAAATCTCGATGCCAAAGTTCGGATCGGAAAATTTGGACCTTACATAGAAACCGTAAATGGTGAAGAAGTAATTACTGCTTCCATTCCTAAAGATTTAACTCCTGCGGATCTTAATCCAGAACAAGTAGAAACAATATTAAGACAAAAAACCGAGGGTCCAGAAAAAGTAGGTCTTGATCCGAAAACTGGTGAAGCCGTCTATATACTTGTAGGTACTTATGGACCTTATGTGCAGTTGGGTGAAGCCAGTGAAGAAAACAAAAAACCCAAACGCGCTGCATTACCCAAGGGTGTAAAACAGGAAAATGTCACTTTAGATATGGCATTAGGTTTGCTGGCGTTACCTCGTAACTTGGGTGTTCACCCAGAAACCGCAGGTAAAGTTCAAGCAAGTTTAGGTAAATTTGGTCCTTATGTTGTCCACGATCAAGGTAAAGAAGGCAAAGAATACCGCTCGTTAAAAGCTACAGATGATGTGTTGACAGTTTCCCTAGAACGCGCATTAGAATTACTGGCTGAACCTAAAAAGGGACGTGGTGCAACTCGTAGTAAGTCTAAAGCAGCGTTGAAAGAATTAGGAAATCACCCAACTGATGGGGAACCAGTAAATATTTACGAAGGTCCCTATGGTGTTTATATCAAGCACAATAAAACTAATGTCGGTATACCGGAAGGAGAAACTGTAGAAAGTATGACGTTAGAGAAATCGCTAGAACTTTTAGCTACTAAGACAAGTTCTAAGACGAAATCTACCCGCAAGTCTACAACTACTAAAACAGCAGCAAAGACAACTACTAAAAAGACGACGACAACTAGCACCAAGAAAAAAGCTTCGTCTTAAAATGGGTGCGATCGCAATTATTTATAACAATAGCCAGGGAAGCACATAATGTAGAGACGCGAAATTTCGCGTCTCTACGCTGACTGCTATCAATCAAATGCGATCGCACTTAATTCTTCAATACTAAATAATAACTCGTATCAATTATTTCTTCTTTTCCTTGCGCCAAACGCACTGTCTGAACTATTCGTTGTTCATTACTTTCTTCTCTTCTAAACTCTATTTCAAATTGATGAATTTTTTGAGTAGAACATAATGAAGCTATAATTTCTGCTGGCAATAATTTAAACTGCCAGCAAATAGGAACAGGTAAAGTATTAATAAACCGTAAATCTTTATATCCATAAACAACAGTTGCATCTGATCCTAAAGGTGCAAATCTTGTTGATTCCGTATAAATATCATGAGTGTGGGGATGTCTTTCTGTTGGAACTAATCCAGCTTTTAAGATTAACCAATAAATTAATCCTGATAATTGACATAATCCTCCGCCTATATCTGATTGTAACTGATTATTAATAATAGTTCTGCCTTCTTTATATCCGTTTTTAGAATTTGGATTACCAACTAAATGCCAAAAAGAAAAAAGTTTACCTGGCTGGATAACTATATTTTCTAAACGATTAATTGCTAACGCCAAATTATGTTTTTTATTCTCTGAATAGCTAGTTGTTTTAATTACTTGAGATATGCTGCTCTGCGGTTGAAATTGGTATTTATTTATTTCATTTATGGGAATAAAATTAACCATACTTTGAGCATTTCCAGTCAAAATATCCCCAATGTATCTAGATTTGATTTTTAAACTACGCTTTAATTCGCCAGGAATAATCTTTTTTATCGAAGGCAAAAATTTCTCTTTGTTATTTGTATTCATCAGATTGCCATTTAATAATTATATATAATTTTCAGCAATGCTATAATTACGCATTTTTACTGTTTAATTAACTTGACCATATAATAAGAAGAAAAAACCCTACAGAAGCTCCTACATAAAAAATTATCTATAGGTATAAATAAAGGTCGCATAGAAGAAGGTAAACGATGAACAGGGCAAAATGCTATCCCCTTCAAGTCTGCTAATTGCCATTTCTGAGAATTAGATAGATTTTTTATATCTTGAATAAAAAATGAGGTTGCACCATGCCAATTTTCAGGTTTGTAACGAAGTAATTTGCGCCTGAATGCCGAGGGAATATCAAAAATCAACATTCCGCCTGGTCGTAAAATGCGATGCCTGCGGCGGGCTGCGCCTACGCACTCATCAATAATAGTATTAATTGTTTCTGGCGTTAAGTGCATGAATAAATGTAACGTAAAAACTGCATCATAACTCTCATTCGGTAGAGGAATTGATGTAGCAGAAGCTTCGATTAATTGTTTATTTGGATATTTCTTCTGAGCAACTGTAATCATATTTTTACTAGCATCTAACCCAGTAGTAGCAAAATCGAGAAATCTGCCAGTTCCACAAGCTAAATCTAGGATAGAATGATCGTAACTGGGCAACCAATCGCTTAAAATTAAACGCTCCTGGCTATCAATATATTGCCCATAACTATTAGCAAAACGCGAGCGATCGTAATTAAAAGCAATATCTTCATAATATTGCTTAATTGTATTATCTTCTTGAAGTAGGTTCATCAACGCTCCACCTATTGTAGAAAAAACCAATTTTGGTAAAGATATTTCTACAGCTTTTTAGTAATTTGCTTAAGCAAATCATAAAATGGCTCCCAATTATCCTCTTGAGTAATTGGTTCCCAAATAGCTTCTATCTGAGGTCTGAGTAAAACCGTCTTAGGATTCCAACGCGCCAACCTTTGGGCAATATTATCTATTTCAGTTTCCGGCAAATTATTTAATATTTTTTGATATAAACTCCTCCAACTAGCTAATAGTTGTGAATTTGCAACGGAAGGTAAAAACTCTGAATCACTCAAAATAGAGTTAATATCTGAACGCCATGAAGCCGAAAAAACTTCAGCTAATTCTGAGAAAAAGGCATGATAACCAATTTGAGTATCCTGCAAAAGTTGAATAGTTAATTGAAGCAATTCATTTCCCTCTGGTATCTGTAATTGCTCAAATCCTAGCTTGCTCAACATTAACTGCCGATAATTTAAAACATACTGCTCATCAAACAAAGCTAACGCCGCTTCCATATCAGCAAGTGGAATTACTGCTGATAAAGGTTGCTGAAGCATTTCTAAATTTAACTTACAAATACCTGGTTGATTGCCGTAACTGTAACGTCCGTAATAATCAAAATATGCAGCAGTAAATTGTAAGTTATAAGTAGGAAGAAACGCATAAGGTCCATAATCAAAACTTTCCCCAGTAATCGACATATTATCTGTATTTAACACCGCATGACAGAAACCAGCAGCCATCCATTGAGCAGCTAATTCTGCAACTCGTTTCACCAGTTCGGCGTAAAATAAGGCATATTTTTCTGCTTCAGTCTGTAAGTGTGGGTAATAATATTCAATTACATGATTTAAAAGCTTTTCAATTAAATCTTTGCGATTAAAATAGTGTAACCTTTCAAATGTCCCAAAGCGGATATGAGAACGATTAAAACGCACCATTACAGATGAACGGGTTGGCGAAGGTTCATCTCCTCGCCATAATCCTTCACCAGTTTCAATCAAACTAAAACAGCGAGAGGTACGCACACCCATCTGATGCAAAGCTTCTGCTGCAAGTACTTCTCGCACACCACCTTTAAGTGTTAGTCTGCCATCAGCAGTACGAGAGTAAGGAGTTTTACCAGAACCTTTAGTTCCGAAATCGTACAATTCGCCATCATTACCCCGCACTTGACCATAAAGAAATCCTCTACCATCCCCTAAAGATGGGTTATATTGACCAAATTGATAGCCGTGATAGCGTAATGCCAACAACGGACGCGGGTGATTTTGGAATTTGCCAAAAGCTTCGATAAAATGCTCGTCTGCAACTTGTTTTGGGTCTACGCTTAGTTGAGTTAACACTTCATCGTTACGAAAGCGTAGGATATGCTGGGGAAATTCCTCCGCTTCAACTTCATCGAAATAATCGTCCCCCAATGATTCAATTGCGGGTTCGTAGTTGAGGGTAAGCAGGGGATTAGAGGAAGTTGAGGTCATAAGAGATGCAGATAAAGTAATTACAATAAAAATTCCGCTATTTTATACGCTAACACTCATAACTTTCCCAAGGAACCCAAAATGCCAGATTCTTTAATGTATCGGCAAGATGCCTATGTTGTTTTAGAAACCAATCAACCTGAGCAAATTGTCACACCCCCAGAGATGTTGGAAAAACTCAAGGTGATTTTGGCGCAACGACAAAATGATTTACCACCAGATTTAGCTAAATTTACTTCTGTGGATGAACAAGCTAAGTACCTGCTAGAAACATCCTGCGATTTCAATGTAGGTGAAGGAAAGTATTTGCAGTGGTATGTTGTGCGTCTAGAAAAGTAGACTGACTATATTGGCTCCGTATATGTCTGTGAGATCCCCCTAAATCCCCCTTAAAAAGGGGGACTTTGGCTAAATTCTCCCCCCTTAAAAAGGGGGGCAGGGGGGGATCGAAGGGTTTGAAAACACACCCTAGAGGGATCTCTGGGTAAGTGCTAATTATGATGTCCTAAATTTAACTCAATGTCTTGGGGGTGGCAATCACTGTTACATCCACCTCATCCTCTGAGGATTGATTGACGGTTACGCGCACTCCAGGTCCAAAGAAATTTTCCATTTTTTCTCGCTTCTGTTCCCAAACTTCTAGGGGAACTAAGGGAGAGTGAAATTGTAAAATTAGGGCGTAAGCATCATCAATCTTGGTTTCTTGTAAAGCTTTGAGTGCAGGTGTATCTTCGCTTGTACGGGTCAAACCAAGGCTTTTGAGAGATGTATCTAGATGAGCGTCTTGACCGTAGCGATAGCGGGTAACATCTAGGCGAACTTGATTTTGTGTAGGGGTAGCTTGTTGCTCTCTTAAAGCTACGATATCTGGAGATGTCTGTTGGCAAGGTACTGGTTTAAGTTCAGCAGCACTGAGCGCAAGTCCTCCTAGCAATAGGGGAATTCCGTAAAAGAACCCTGCCAGATTTAATGTGGCATTGTTGGTGGCGTAGGCAACGAATCCAACTAAGGTTAAGATGCCACCTACAATTAGACCTAATTTTCCCAAAGAAGTTTGACGTAACATGGTTTGGCGGCGATTCCACTAGGAATTACTTTAAATTAATTATCTGTTGCTCTGGGTACTATTCGCTGTTTGTGATTTGTTTTATAAATTACTGGGAATCCTATATATGTAGTGGCAGCGACTGTAAATAGCAATTTTGATTTTGCCAGTCTTGATCAATACTTGTGATGTATTGAGCGCCAACTCAATAAATTAGTATTTAAGTATGCTCAAAGAAGAACACCCGCAGGTTCCCAAAAAAAAGAGTGCTATCCTCCAGGAACTAGACTCATTCAAGCGGCAAGAGGAAACGCTTGCTAATATGCTAGCTGTCGATGTTTGGGCTTTAGCTAAAACGATGGATGAATTTCAGCCAGGATTCTGGTCTGAATTTATGAAAAATCGTGATAAAGCACTGAAGCGATTTATTACTGAAGTTATTAAAAGCAAGCGTTCCGTTCCTAATCGTCCTCCGTTCCTGCGTTAGTTTCGATATCCTAATATAGGATGTATAACAAAAAAGCAAATGATGGACGCACAAACTCTAAAAGAACGAATTGCCTTAATTGAAGACAAACGTGAATCCCTGCTTAAGTTGTTAGAACAACCTAATTTGGGGACTTTGAGAATTGATGTTAATCAAGCTCTGGAAGAAATTGATGATCTGCTAGATGAATTTAAGCGTACTTTTCCAGAAGGGAGAGAATAATTAGTTGAGCTAGTTACACGGCAATTAGCATTTTATATAAAAGTATTTAGGTGCGATCGCTAACTAAGCGAGCGCACCTTTTCATTAATCTATTTTGACACTTTCCCCTAACTTTTTTACTAAAGCAATTAAATCTTGAGTAGGTGCGTCTTTTTTACAAAAAGCATCTATTCTAGCTGCTGCATTCCTTATCTCTGCCTGCGGATTTTCCACTGAAGAGTAGGCAATGATTTGAACGTTAGGATCAAGGGTTTTTATATGATTTGATGCACTTAACCCATCCATTACTGGCATTTGTAGGTCAAGGATAATTACATCTGGATGGCAACGCTCTACCAATTCAATCGCTTCTTTACCGTTACTTGCCATACCAACCAATTCTATATTCTTCTGACCTTGCATTGCAAGTTTGAGGCTGAAGCGAGTTAGCTCGTGATCGTCAACCACCATAACGCGGAGGGTAGAGTTCTGACAAGACAACATAATACAATAATATGTAAACTATATCACTAAACAGTTATAGTCTAGTGACAACTAATACAATCATCCATCTATCTTGAGAGCGAAGTACTCAAGAATTAACTAATATAAAGTTTAATTTTTGCCATCAATAAAAATATAACACAAAAGTTAAAATATAGTAAAGTTAGTCAAATTTTTATTGTTTGTAAAATAAGATAGTTAATTTTATTTTTGATCGACATCAGTAGAAAAGGTTGAGTTTATAGCTTTAGTACACTCTCAATGGTAAGAATTAGCGCAGTTGAGACTTGTGATCAAACTAGCTACTAGGAAAGTGAGGTATTGAAAAAATAGCACATTTCGGATTTACATACACATTTAAATCAATTTAGCAATCTATAGTTAGATATAAATAGCGATTATTGAACTCTCACTTAGGTTAGGTAATGAATTCTATACATATCGAATTTTTATGGTGGATTAGTTTTGATACTGTCAATTACGCTGATCATAGATAGATTTGCTGTGATTTTAAAAACAATTTATCTGGAAAAAAGTATTTAAACTTAATCTTATGTCAGAGGGTAGAACCCTAAATCTGTTGGTGTTTGTAATTTTGCAGAGAAGGTAATAAAAGAGTTTTATGGAAATTCAGACACCAGATTGGGTTAAACACGCGGTTTTCTACCAAATTTTCCCAGACCGCTTTGCTAGAAGCAAACATCCCCAAAAGCGGATTTTGACCACTGCTAGATGGGAAGATTGGAATGCGATGCCTACGCTTCAAGGTTATAAGGGCGGAGATTTATGGGGTGTGATTGAACAACTCGACTATTTGCAGGAGTTGGGAATTAATGCGATTTATTTCACCCCAATTTTCCAGTCAGCGAGTAATCACCGCTATCATACCCACGACTATTACACGGTTGATCCGATGTTGGGGGGAAATGCAGGTTTTCGGGAATTGCTGGATGCAGCCCATGAACGTAATATTAAAGTTGTTTTAGATGGAGTATTTAACCACTCTAGTCGTGGTTTCTTCTTTTTCCACGATGTTTTAGAAAATGGCCCTCATTCACCTTGGGTTAATTGGTTTAAAGTTCACGATTGGCCTTTATCTGCATATAATGGCGATTTTCCGGCTAACTATGAAGGTTGGGATGGTAATCGCGCATTGCCAGTATTTAACCATGAAAATCCCGAAGTGCGGGAATATATCATGGAAATTGCGGAATATTGGATTAAGTTTGGGGTTGACGGTTGGCGCTTAGATGTGCCGTTTGAGATTAAGGTTCCTGGTTTTTGGCAGGAATTTCGCGATCGCGTGAAAGCAATTAACCCTGATGCTTATATTGTTGGAGAAGTTTGGACAGATGCGCGTGAATGGTTAGATGGTACGCAATTTGACGGGGTGATGAATTATTTATTTGCAGCGCCAACTATTGCGTTTACCGCAGGCGATCGCGTAGATATTGAACAAGTGCAAGATCGTTCTTATCATCCTTACCCACCATTATTTGCTAGCGAGTATGCCCAGAAAATTACTGATGTTTTAGAACTATATCCTTGGGAAATTCAGCTAACACAGCTAAATTTACTTGCAAGTCACGATACTGCGAGACTGCTATCAATTGCGGGGGGCGATCGCGCTAGTGTTGAATTAGCAACATTATTATTGTTAACATTCCCAGGCGCACCTAGTATTTATTACGGTGATGAGGTGGGTTTACCTGGTCGTTTAGATCCAGACTCACGTAGAGGTTTCCCATTAGAAGCAAATTGGGATCGTGAGATTTTAGAATTGCATCGCCAATTAATTGCTTTACGCCACGAATATACTGCCCTCCGCACGGGTAAGTATGAAGTATTATTTGCTGAGGGTACGGTTTATGTATTTGCGCGGACTTGGGGAGAAGAGGAAGTAATTGTTGCGGTTAATGTGGGAACTGAGGCGGCGCATAGTAACTTTGTGGTGAGTAAGTTGCGATCGCAGCCAAGCAAGCTGTTATTTGGTTCTGCTGAAGTTTCGTGGAATAATGAAGGAGAATCTCACCAGCTAGATTTACGTCTGCCTCCTCGTAGTGGGTGTATATTGGGTTAGCTTTTAGCTTTTAAGTAGAGTCAACGTAATTAAAAAAGGTATTACCCCACCCCCCAACCCCCTCCCCTTGGTAAGGGGAGGGGGAGATTTTTGTATAGCTAACTGCTAATCGCTTTTTAAACTGTCATTAATGTAGGCATTAACACAGTATCAATGGTATGAATTACACCGTTATCAGCCAGAATATCTGTTTGCAAAACTTTAGCATCATTGATTTTAAAACCACCATCAGCCTTTTCAATGCCGATGATTCCACCTTCAAATGTCTCAGCAGAATCTAACTCAGCAAAGTTATCAGTTCTTACATCACCAAATAGAATGTGAAACGTCAAAATCTTTTTGAGTTTGGGAATATCTTGTAGCCAGCCAGATAAGGTATCAACTGGAATTTTGGCAAAAGCTTCATCTGTCGGTGCTAAAACAGTGTAGGGACCAGGGCTAGTTAAAATCTCTAACAAACCAGCCGTCTTAATTGCAGTAAGTAAGGTATTGAATGAGCCAGCATTAGCTGCGGTGTCAACAAGATTAGGCATATATTTTTCTACTTTTTTATGTGCATGACTTACGCCTCGATCCCCCTAAATCCCCCTTAAAAAGGGGGACTTTGAATATTCCCCCCTTTTAAGAGGGGCTAGGAGGGATATAGGTTTCAGGCTTTCGGTGCGTAAGTCCTGATGTGCTTATCTGTTAAGAACGATAAGCAGAAATGCTGGTTATTCATCTTTCAAAGGAGTGAATATCAATTAACAATTATCAAACTTCCCCTCCTCCCTCCTCTCTCCTCTCTCCTCCCTCCTAAAAATGACCAATTACCAGCTACTTAACTACTTTGAGTAATTCCCCGCTTTAGGAGTTGCTGCATAAAAAATTCTTCTAAAGAGGGGCGTGATAGCTGCATACTAATCAACTGTGCGCCTATTAAGCGGAGGGTAGCTAGGAATTCTTGGGGTTCACCTTGGAGTTGACCGTACCAGCCTTCATCATCAAATGTGAAATCGCGCACCCAACGTTTGAGAATATCTGGATTACCACCAATACCTTTTACTTGGTATATATCTTGATTGACACCTAAAAGTTGCTCTAGTGAGCCAGCACAAATTAACTCTCCTTTAGCAAGGATAGCAACGCGATCGCAGATCTGTTCTACTTCTGTCAAAACGTGACTATTGAAGAAAACCGTTTTTCCAGCATATTTTAAAGATAAAATTAACTCACGCATTTGGCGGCGACCCATTGGATCTAGACCAGACATCGGCTCATCTAGAAATACCACTTCTGGGTTATTAATCAGGGCTTGCGCCATCCCAACCCGTTGTAGCATTCCTTTAGAATACTGACGCATCTGCTTTTTCTTAGCTGCTGACTGCGCTAATCCAACTAATTCTAATAGTTCGGGGATGCGTTGACGCTGTACGGAAGGTGGGATTTCAAATAATCCCGCAGCAAACTCTAAAAATTCCCAGCCAGTTAAATAATCGTAGAAATAAGGGTTTTCTGGTAGGTAGCCAATGGATTGCTTGACAGCGCGATCGCCTATAGGATGCCCCAAGAGTGATGCACGTCCAGAGGTGGGGCGGACAATTCCTAATAATGTCTTCAATAATGTGGTTTTACCTGCACCATTTGGTCCTAGTAAACCAAAAGTTTCACCCTGATACACTGTCATAGTGCAGCTTTTAAGGGATTCTATTTTTTGATTTAGCCAAAAGCCAGTGCGGTATACTTTCCGCAGTTGATAAGTCTCCACAACTGGCGGTCGCTCAACATGGACGATCGCTCCCCGTCCTGGTTCGTATAAAGGCGAATCTGTAAAAGACTTCATCTCGATTTAACTTGCACCCGTAGCAACAATAAAAATTAAACAGACTATATAAATTATCTCCAATAGGCAGTCTAATCTTTTTTGACCATGCCATAACTAGAGGCACATGGGCATGATGGCAGGCTTTCTGTAAGATCGAGATCTGCTTGAGGAAAATAAAAATGGATCGATCCAAAATTGTAGCTATTATAGCTGGGGCAATTTCTTTAGCTCTGGCGATCGCATACCTTTTAATTGTGCAACTGCTTGACTTCAGGGGCGAAATGCTACCTGCCCCCATAAGTCAATTATCAATTATCAACGATCAATTATCAGTTATCATTTATCAGCTATGAGTTACAAAATATAACTTTACTGTTTAATATGCGTAGCTACGCCATTATTGGTACAGGCGCTTTGGGTGGTTATTACGGCGCTAAACTGCAACAAGCAGGTTTGGATGTCCATTTCCTGCTCAATACTGATTACGAATACGTTAACCTCAATGGTTTAATTGTTGAATCTCCTACAGGAGATTTCACGCTTCCTTGTGTCAAGGCTTACAATGACACGGCAAAAATGCCAGCTTGTGATGTAGTAATTGTAGCCCTCAAAACAACGCACAACTACCTATTACCGAAAATCCTGCCAAATGTCGTCAAAGATGACGGCGTGGTTTTAGTGCTGCAAAATGGCTTAGGTGTTGAAGAAGAAGTTGCTGATATTGTTGGTGCAGATCGGGTAATCGGTGGGTTATGTTTTCTTTGTTCTAATAAAGTAGCACCTGGACACATTCGCCACTTAGATTATGGTGAAATTAAACTCGGTGAATATGTACCTGACTATCAAGTAGTTGGAATTAGTGAGCGAATGCGCCAGATTAAAAGTGACTTTGATAGCACTGGGATTCCGATACTTTTGGCTGAAGATTTATTGTTAGCACGTTGGCAAAAACTGGTTTGGAATATTCCTTATAATGGGCTATCTGTAGTTCTTGATGCGCTAACAGATGAATTAATGGCTGATCCACACGCCCGCGTTTTAGTAGAACAGTTAATGCAGGAAGTTGTAGCAGGTGCAGCAGCTTGTGGTCGGATCATATCTGACAGTTTTATACAAAAAATGCTGGATTACACGGTAAAAACGAAACCGTACCGGACGAGTATGAAGATTGATTATGAGGAAAGGCGATCGCTTGAAGTAGAAACCATGTTTGGTAATCCTTTACGTGCTGCTCAAAAAGTAGGGGTAAATTTACCAAAAACAGCCATGCTTTACCAGCAATTAAAATTTTTGGATGCTAGAAATAGCCAGAAAAAATAGAGTATTTTGCACTTAATCCCTAATCACCAGCCCCTCTTAAAATCAAGGCATTACATAAGAGTGCTTATATGAGCCAGAATACTTAATTATCAACTCTCTCTAGCCATTCTTCTAAAGCTATTTCTATTAACGTATCTATTGAAGTAGATTTTACTATTTTTCCCGTCATTTGTTCATAGATCTGCCAATAAAACATTATTTCAAAGCATTCTCCAGATCTAACATGGGGTTTGGGGTTTCGCTTTAGACAAAATTTTTCCACAGATTGATTAATGCTGAAGCGTATAACATTCTTTATTAATTCTTTCAGACGATATTTACTATTCATTAAACTCTACACGGCTGTAAATATCTACTAGCGGAATTTCAAATTGAAGATTAGTTAATGCTAAAGTAGCGTTTTCATCTTCATACTCAGACAAAAGCCACTTATTATCAGTAGTTTTGGCAAACTGTTCTACATGAATTTTAGTCTGATCGATCAGAATATATTCTTGAAATGTTGGAATAGTTCGATAAAACTCAAATTTTTCACCCAAATCAAAATTCTTAGTAGATTTTGATAATACTTCTACAATTAATAAAGGGTTAGTAATTGTATCTTTTCTTCCTTCGGCAAATTCTAAATTTCCTGCAACAACCATCACGTCTGGATATGTGTAAATGCGTTGCCGAGGTATCCATAAGCGCATATCAGTCATAAAGACATCATATTTTTGCCCTTTTAATGCAAAATTCAACGCACCGCTAAAATTAAGTGCTATCCGATTATGATTAGGGGAACCGCCTGCCATTGGAACTACCTCACCATCGTAATATTCACTTTTATATTCTGCTAGAGTTTCTATCTCTAAATATTGTTCTGGAGTAGTGGTTTTTGTTTCTGTGGCTTGCATATTTATAGTAGGTTGGGTAAATTATATTAAGTTGGGGTGGTTAACCATAATAGGTGTAAGGGCGGGTTAAATTTATATGTTTATCAGTAGCAGATTTGATCTGTCAATCCGCCCCTACAATTCAATCGGTTTTTATTACGGTTAATTCAACGCAAATGATATTCTCTATAATTATACATAGCGCACAAATTTACTGCCAATCATCTTCTTGATTACGATGAATTTTTTCCGCTTCAATTGCTTCAGAATTATCAGTTAAAGGCTTAACAACTCGCGCGATCGCTTCTGTAACAAATGCCTTCACAAACTCATCTTTACGATTAAGTTGAAACTGTCTTTGCACTACTTCTGTAATTCCTCCATCACCCCAATCTTGGTCTTGACGGAAGTATTCAATAAAGCTTTTTCCAGCAATTCTAGTTAAATAAGCTGCTGTCACTCCTTGAATAGCTTTACCTAATAAATAAGTAGCTACATTTAACTGTAATGCAGTGGAAATTAATTCGATTGCACCTTTAACAATCCCTAAACTTGCTAATGTTTTACCTAAAGAAAGGGCTAATTCCTTACCGCGATCCATATTTAATTCACAGCCGTAAATTCTGCCAATTTCTACTACCATTTGGGCATTAACTGCGGCTGTAGCTAATAAATCTACAACTGGTAATGGTGTCACGGCAATCACACCAGCACCAATCCATTGAAATCTTTCTACTACTTTTTCGGCTTGGCGACGGCGTTGGGCATCAAGTAAACGCCTTGCGTCATCTCCTAATCTTTGCGATTGTAATAAGATATTATCGGCAACTAAATCTTCTCCTTCTGCCCGTAAAACTGCTGCCATGCGTCGAATTAAGGGCATAATATCAGGGTCGGGTTTAAAGGTTTCCCCAGATTCTAATAATGCTGCTTCAGGATTAGCTGCGATCGCAACTATATCCGAACTAGCAATAAACCCGCGTACTCGTTCCCGCAATCGAGCTAAAATTACTTCTTGGTCTTCTTGTGTATATAAATCAGTTTTATTTAAGATGAGGAGCGATCGCTTCCCTATCTCCGCCAACGCCTTAAGCGGGTTATACTCCGACTGGCGCAAATCATTATCCACTACAAATAATAATAAATCTGCTTCCGTCGCCAACTGTCTTGCTAACTGTTCCCTTTCAGTACCAGCAACGCCAGCTTCTAAAATTCCTGGGGTATCTGTAATTAAAATTTGTCTATTTAATCCCTTCAACTTTAAGGTATAAGTTTCCCCTACCTCAGTAGTTCCCATCGGCGCATCTACCTTACCCACCATGCGCCCAATTAACCCATTAACTAAAGAAGTTTTACCAGCCGAACCCGTACCAAAGACGACAACTAATAGTTCTCCTCTTGCTAGATTAGCTTCAATTTCGCGCGATCGCTCTAATAAAGCTTGCTTTGCCACCTCATCTTGAATTTGCCCCACCTGTTGACGTACCGCCCGTAGCGTTTCCTCCGCCGCTTCCGTCTTTACTGCTGGAACCTTCGGCGCAAGTCGTCGCCTTGGTGTTTGTCTGCGCCCAAATAATCCTAAGTAATAAATAAACGACCAAATTAAAACGCCTAGTAAGGCAATAATCAATAACAGCAGTAGAAACGCCAAAAAAGGCGAAGTAAACGAAACTTGCCAATATAAGCGATATAGAGAATTAATCAGCCATAGCACCAGCCCCAGGATCAAGCTGATGCCAAAAATTAGCGTCAATAAGCGCGGCAGAGGCATTGGGGCAATATATATATAGTTGTCTGAATTATCTCCCAGTCCAACGAGATAGTTGTAATAGAAGACGCATCTAATTCTAGTCTCCCTTGTATTTTCTGCTATTAGCTAGAGGTAATCACTCATTAGCCTGTGCGAGATTGAGTGGAGTAAAGTCAAGGAAAGTAAAAATTATGACCTTTTTTAGCCAAATTTTGGGAGCATTACAAAATTCCGATCAAGCAGCCAGTTCGGGTCAAGTAGCAAGTATTCTCAGTACAGTGGATCAAGTAAGTGATAGCTATGGTACTGATCGCAACACTACTCAATCCGCTTTATCAATTGTTGGTAACTATGTGCGTTCAGCTTTACAGCAAAAGCGAGATACTGAAGGCTCTGAGCAAGCACAATCTATAGTTAATCAATATAGTGGGTCTTACCCAAATCCCCAAGCTGTTAATTCCGTATTCTCTCCTGATCAAACTAACGGAGTTATAGATGCAGTTGCTCAAAAAACAGGTTTAAATCCGCAGATGATTCAACAAATGCTGCCTATTTTAGTGCCTATTGTGTTGAATATGCTGCAAACTGGAACCAACGCTCAAAGTCCCCAAGGAGGGAATCCTGTACTTAACGCCTTCTTGGATGCAGATCACGACGGCGATGTTGATATTTCCGATGCTATGCACCTAGCAGCACGTCATCTCAGCCCTTAAAATATTTGGGGACTTATAGCAATAAGTGTAAACTAGACTTCTTGCTTTCAATCACTTATACCATCTGTGTGCATCTGTGTTTATCTGTGGTTAATTATCCAAAATTTAACTTATGCAACAGGTCTAGTGTGCGATCGCTCGGTTCCCAAATTTACCCAAATTACCTGCAATTAGCCCCCTCGCTGTAAACTAGGAGGGGGTTGGATGTGGGGTTATTATTCCATTAATTTAATATTAAACTTATGAGCCTGTGCATCAATCCGAACTGTCCTAGAATTAACGCGGATAACGACAACACCCGCTTCTGTTTAAGTTGTGGTTCTGAGTTGCTGCTGGACAATCGCTATCAGGTGATGCGCCTGCTGACTGATAATAATAACTTTAGCAAGGTATATGAGGCGTATGAACAAAATACGCCCAAAATTATTAAAGTTCTCAAAGAACATCTTAATACTCACCCCAGAGCAGTAGAACTCTTTCAAGAAGAAGCAAATATTTTAGGACAGCTAAACCATCGTGGAATTCCACAAATAGATGGTTATTTCCAGTATCAGACGCGCGATGGTTTGCTGTTGCACTGCATCGCCATTGAGCATATTGAGGGTTACAACTTTGAAGAGTTGTTACAGCAACAGGGAAATCGACTAATATCTGAAAAGGAAGCGATCGCATATTTAAGACAAATAGCAGAAATTTTAGTTGCTGTACATAGCCAAGATTACTACCACTGGAATATTAAACCTTCAAATATCAAGTTTGCACCCTCAGATGCCTCTCGTGGCGGGGATACCAGGGCTGTTTACCCTACCCCACAAGCAACAGGTAATTTAGTATTAATTGACTTTGCTACCGCTCGTGAATTGACCTATCTCCACCTAGCTAGTAATGGGATGGAAGATGCTATTCCAGCAGTTATTTCCCCTGGTTATACTCCACCGGAACAAGTTAGTAATCAACCATTACTACAATCAGATTTTTATGCTTTAGGACGCACGTTTGTTTTTCTACTTACGGGATATCATCCTTTAGACTTTTACGATCCTCAAACAGATGAGATTTACTGGCGCGGTAATGCTGATGGGATTTCACCATTGCTGATGGATTTTCTTGATTGGTTAATGGCGCAAAATCCGAGCGATCGCCCGATCAATGCTAACGAAATATTACAACGTTTAGATGAACTAGAACGCGAATTATATTACTCAGACAGCCCATTCCCGCTAACAATTATAGCTGGATTAATCATTGCATTCTGGGCAAAATTATTAAGATTTCCCTTATTTGGTTGGCTGGAATATGTTACTAGCACAACCCTACGAATTATCATTTTTATTACTGTAATAATAACAGTTCCAGGGGTATTAGCTGTTGTCAGTCCAAAAGTGATTTGTTCATTAGGTTTATCATCAGATGCTTGTCCATCGCAAGAACCTGAAAAAATCGGTGATATAGATTATTTCCCCCCAGAAGAAGGAACAGATAGCCAAGGTAAAACCGCAGAATTTGAAGTTGCTGTATTATCCAGAGAATATGAATGGAGATTGGGCAGTGCTTCTCAAATTCAAAGTAATGATGAAATTATTAAGGTACAGGATTTACAGCAAAGGCTTGAACAACAAGGCGTACTAAATAGGCTAGGTGATACAACCGATATTATGTCAGTTGGAACAGCTTCTTGCGAAGGTGCTGTAGCTGCTGAAGAACTTAGGGCGCTTCAAAGAGCAAAAAATATCCAATTGTTAACAAAAACTTTATTTGGTAATAGTCCCACTGTCAAAAATTATCATTTATTAAATTTAGGTAAATTTAAAGATTGTGAGAAGACTATTAATCCTTCAGAAACATCTTATCAAAGAAGTTTGATTATTGTTGGAGTTAGCAAGAAAGATGAAGGGGTACTGCTGGATGAAGCTTTATATGATCGGTTAAACAAGAAACCTTTTGGAGATTTCAAGTTAGAAGATTATTCTTTAGGTTCTCAAGAGAGATTTCAGTTAACTAATTAGTATTTAGTTTCAATCCCTAAAAATGATTGCAGAGATCCCCCTAAATCCCCCTTTTTAAGGGGGACTTCAAGCTAACTGCTATATGTGACTAAGCGTTGACTTCTACATAGAAGTGATTAGTTTTAGGTTCAGGAATAGGTAAGCCGCGCTCTTTTAATCCTTCTAAGTGAAACTCGATAGCTTCTTCCATTTCCTGTAAAGTTTCCTCCACCGTGTCACCTACTGTGATACATCCTGGGACATCGGGTGAAAAAGCTGAGTAATTGTTTTCAGCTTTTTCAATGATAATTTCGTACTTATATTTCATCCTCGTCTCCTAATTGAGCTTGTTTAAAAATTGCTTTCAGCGTCCCAATTGGCACATCCTTTGAAAATTTTCCTGGGACTGTTACGACTCCAGTTTTCTCAGGATGGTAGAACTGACGATGGCTACCTCTAGTTCTAGCTAGATACCATCCATCGTCCTCTAAGAGTCGGATGAGTTCACGAACTTTCATTAGTTGACTTTTGCTCAGAAGTTTGGACAATCCACTTAACGGTGGGTTTCAATCCCTAAAAGGGATTATTAGTAATTTTCGCTAAATAAAGATTTACCACAGCCAAAAGCCCCGATGTTTCAATCCCTAAAAGGGATTATTAGCTATTTTCGCCGAACAGCCCCGACCCGAACCGATGGAGCATAATCGTTTCAATCCCTAAAAGGGATTATTAATAATTTTCGCTGGAGCAAAGTACATATACACAGATGGGTATATATTCCTGTTTCAATCCCTAAAAGGGATTATTAATAATTTTCGCTTCAGGCGATCACCTAAAACGATGATTGTATGAAGTTTTCAAGGTACAAATTCGCTAACCTTGACTAAGTATAACATCTTAGGGTTTAGCGATCGCAGAACCACATATATATAGCAGAAAAATTAGTCTCAGTCAGACATTTACTAAAATCAATACTCATTGTTAATTGTTAATTGATTATGGGAAATTTCGCTCTCTTACCTCACCACTAAAATCTGTTACCGCTTGAGTAATTATTTCTCGCAAATTTACATAAGATTTAGCAAACGGTGGTTGTCGCTGTGAAAGTCCTAAAACATCAGCCGTTACCAATACTTGTCCATCACAATCAGATCCCGCGCCAATTCCGATTGTAGGAATAGTTAATTTTTGTGTAATCTGCGCTGCTAAAGAGGCGGGAATATGCTCAAGAACAATCCCAAACGCTCCCGCTTGTTCTAGCGCGATCGCTTCCCCTAAAATACGCTCACCTGCATCAGCCGTTTTCCCCTGTTGACGATAGCCAAGCTGATGTACAGACTGAGGCGTTAAACCAATATGACCTAATACCGGAATACCAGCCTTTACCAAACGTCCTACAGTTTCAGCCATCGCTGGATATCCACCTTCTAACTTTACTGCTTGCGCCCCCGTTTCCTTCAAAACCCGACCAGCAGAATGTATCGCTTGCTGTGGACTTTCTTGATAACTTAAAAACGGCAAATCCACAACTACTAAAGCTTGTTGCACACCTCTACGCACCGCTTTAGCATGGTGCAGCATCTCCTCCAACGTGACTGGTAGAGTAGTTTCATATCCCAACGTCACCATCCCCAGGGAATCGCCTACTAGGACAACATCAACCCCTGAAGCATCCAACAGTTGAGCGATCGCATAATCCCAAGCTGTCAGCACAACAATTGGACGCGCCTGTTGTTTCCATTGGATCAATTGTTGGGTGGTAACTGCCATTTAACACTTCTTTTAGGTAGATCTAATTCAATATTAGGACTCAGCCCTCACTATTTTTGGAAGAATTAAATCAACTCATCATGCTGCCTTACCTCGAAAGTGCGGTTTTGATAGTAGGTAAGCTGCGACCAATACCTTTGACTACCATTTTTTTAAACGTCATTAATCACGGCAGCCCTAAAGTTAAGTTTGTTTAAGCTCAAGACTCAAAACCAGCTTGTTTACAATTCTTCTAAATGTAAGTATTTATACTGAAACACTATCGAGCCAATGCTAGAAATGACTGAATACATAGTGTTGCCGTTGCCAGAGAAAAAATCCATTTGAGCAACTTAAAACAGCAATGTTAAGAAAAACCACTAATTTAAACTGTAAATGCCAGAGATATATAAAGAAAAGTTATGAAATGTTAAAAAATGTTAAAAGTATAACTTATTGCCTTCCTGGTATAGTTATACAAACATAAAGGAACATTAAATTTCCTCAGGAAGGAAGACATGGCTTATTCTCAAACGAAAACTCAGTCAAAAACTGGGTATAAAGCTGGAGTACAAGATTATCGCCTCACATATTACACGCCTGACTATACGCCAAAGGATACAGACGTATTAGCAGCTTTCCGTGTTACACCTCAGCCTGGAGTTCCTCCTGAGGAAGCAGGTGCGGCTGTAGCTGCCGAGTCTTCCACTGGTACTTGGACAACAGTTTGGACTGACTTGTTAACCGACCTCGATCGCTACAAAGGTCGTTGCTACGATATTGAGCCAGTTCCAGGTGAAGATAACCAATTTATCGCCTACATCGCCTATCCTCTCGATTTGTTTGAGGAAGGTTCTGTCACCAACTTGCTGACCTCATTGGTTGGTAACGTATTCGGTTTCAAAGCTCTCCGCGCCCTGCGTTTGGAAGATCTTCGTATCCCCGTTGCTTACCTCAAGACATTCCAAGGACCTCCTCACGGAATTCAAGTTGAGCGCGACAAACTGAACAAGTATGGTCGTCCTCTACTGGGTTGTACGATTAAGCCTAAATTAGGTCTGTCTGCTAAGAACTATGGTCGTGCAGTCTATGAAGTCTTACGCGGCGGTCTAGACTTCACAAAAGACGACGAAAACATTAACTCTCAGCCATTCATGCGCTGGCGCGATCGCTTCCTGTTCGTACAAGAAGCTATTGAAAAAGCTCAAGCTGAAACAGGCGAAATCAAGGGACACTACCTCAACGTAACTGCTCCCACCTGTGAAGAAATGATGGAGCGTGCAGAATTCGCTAAAGAAATCGGCACCCCCATCATCATGCACGACTACCTAACTGGTGGTTTTACCGCTAACACCACATTGGCTAAATGGTGTCGTCGCAACGGCGTTCTGCTGCACATCCACCGCGCTATGCACGCAGTTATCGACCGTCAAAAAAATCACGGTATCCACTTCCGTGTATTAGCTAAGTGCTTGCGGATGTCTGGTGGTGACCACCTGCACTCTGGTACCGTCGTTGGTAAACTAGAAGGCGAAAAAGGCATCACAATGGGCTTCGTTGACCTGATGCGCGAAAACTACGTTGAACAAGACCGCGATCGCGGTATCTTCTTCACCCAAGATTGGGCTTCTATGCCTGGAGTAATGCCAGTAGCTTCTGGTGGTATCCACGTATGGCATATGCCTGCTCTAGTAGAAATCTTCGGTGATGATTCCTGCTTGCAGTTCGGTGGTGGTACTCTCGGACACCCTTGGGGTAATGCTCCTGGTGCAACAGCTAACCGCGTTGCCTTGGAAGCTTGCGTTCAAGCTCGTAACGAAGGTCGCAACCTGATGCGTGAAGGCGGCGACGTAATCCGTGAAGCTTGCAAGTGGTCTCCTGAATTGGCTGTTGCTTGCGAACTGTGGAAGGAAATCAAGTTCGAGTTTGAAGCAATGGATACACTGTAAAAGCTTTTAGCATTCAGCCGTCAGCATTCAGCCTGAATAAACAAGCTGATAGCTGATAGCTGATAGCTGATAGCTGATAGCTGGGGTCAAGGATGGACTTAAAACAAGTTGCCAAAGATACAGCAAAGGTGCTGAGTAGCTATTTGACCTATCAAGCCGTGCGGATTATCTTGACTCAGTTAACTGAGACAAATCCTCCTCTGGCGTACTGGCTAAGTAACTTTTCAGGAAAAGAAAAAATCCAAGACGGAGAAGCTTTTCTTAAAGAGTTACTCAGCGAGAAACAAGACCTGGCGTTTAGAGTAATGACTGTACGACAGCATTTAGCCGAGGAAGTGACGGATTATTTGCCGGAGATAGTTCGTACTGGTATTCAGCAGGCAAATATGGAATATCGCCGCCAGCATCTAGAGCGACTTACGCAACTAACCTCCAGTAACCCCAGCACTTATCCTGAACAGCCAATTGATTCTGAGCCGAATCTAGATAATATTTCAGATTAGCCAGAACACCTGACAACATTTTTACCAGCATTACCTTTACAAAACTATGCAAACTCTACCCAAAGAGCGTCGTTACGAAACTCTCTCCTACTTGCCCCCCCTCAGCGACGCACAAATCGCCAAGCAAATCCAATACATGATTGACCAAGGATTTATTCCTGGCGTGGAGTTTAGCGAAAGTTCTGCTCCTGAGCAACACTACTGGACACTTTGGAAGTTGCCTTTATTCAACGCTGGCAGTGTTAACGAAGTGCTAAATGAAGTCAAAGCTTGTCGCTCTGAATATTCCAGCAACTTCATCCGCGTTGTAGGTTTTGATAACGTGAAGCAGTGCCAAGTTCTTAGCTTCATCGTTCACAAACCAACTGCTAGCCGTTACTAAGCAGCTAATTAGTAGAGACGCGAAATTTTGCGTCTCTACTTTATTTGTTGGAAAAATATATTAACTAAAATTTAGAACAACAGACCTTTAAAGGTCTGTTGTTTTATTTTTAAGATTTTAAGTAGGTCAACCTAATTAAATATAAGATGTGATTTTTTAACTTCCTCTGCCCCTCTGCCCCTCTGCCCCTCTGCCTCCTCTACCCCTCTGCCCCCCTGCCTGCTCTGTAGATTTATCATGATTAATGTGAAATTCAGGTTGTGGGTAGGGAACAACCTTGATTTTTTGTAAAGTCCAATTACAATTAAGTTTATTTTCTTCAATAATCTGTGCTTCTCGTAATTCACTTAAGGGGGAATTCTGTGGGCAACATATAGGATTATAGCTAGATTGTATGGAATCGGAAGTGATGATTTTTACCTGACTACAAGTTTCAGATTCTTCCTGATTAGACGAACTTGGTTGGTTTTCCATTGATGCTTATTTGCTGCGTTAGTTTATACACAAAAGGAAGATAACCTATTTGTTAAATTAAAAAGCATCTACCCAACTGCGTATTTATGGGGTTAGCTTGCTTAAAAAAAACTAGATTTATATCAAATTAGTATGTTGATCTGATCCTGATCTTCTTGGGGTTACACCGTTTATACAATCATTATGGCAACTGCGTGTTTGCGATCGCGTATATGTAATGTATAAGTTCAGGAATTACGCTATTTAATTTGCAAAAACCAATGAGGTAAGTTAAGTAAAAATTACTACAAATCCCCTCGTTCATACCTAGCGACAACTTGAGTTAGACGTTTCACCTCAAGATTTGCTTGTTGTAATTCTTCCATCAGAGAATCTATACGTCGAGCTTGCAAATATTGTTGAATCAAACGGCGCACCCGATAACGCAGTACTGACCACTGGATAGGTTTGGTAATATAATCAGTTGTACCTACCTCAAAAGCTCGATCCACAGAGTCAGAATCATCAAGTACAGTGATCATCAAGATCGGCATTCCTATATCTAATCCATTGGTGACAAGTTAAGGAAAAGAGAAAATTGTCAAGGGTGGTATTTGGCTAGGTCAAAAATCGTGAGAAACTCAGTCTAGACAAGTAGTTGAGCGATTTAGACCAGCCATGACACAAAGCCGAAAAACCAATCGAGACCATGCGAAAAAGAAACAACGACCACTGGTGGAAGACGAAGTAATAGCCAAGCAATTGGAAAAATTACTGACACCAGCCATTACAAATCAAGAAAATTACTACCGAAAATTAGGACTCAGAGAACGGATACTGAATTTACCGTTGATGATGGCGGCGGTGTTGACCTTGCTGTGGCGAGATGTGGCAGGAGTCAGAGAACTAACAAGAATGTTAGCCAGAGATGGTTTTCTGTGGTGTAGTCCCACAAAAGTTAGTCAACAAGCGGTATCACAAAGATTTTTAACATTTCCATCTGAATTATTTGAAAAAGTATTTAAAGATTTATTGCCGAGTTTAAGAGCAACTTGGCATAGTAGAAATCAACGTCCATTGCCAGAAAGTATTCAATTTACCTTGTCAAAATTTGAGAAGATTTGGATAGTAGATGGGTCAACATTGGAGGCATTGTTTAGGAAGTTAAAAAGCTTAGAAGAGACTCAAAGAGGGCAATTAGCCGGAAAAATGAGTACAGTAATTGATTTAATGACTAGATTACCTGTAGAAATTTGGTTTGAAGAAAATTCTAAAGCTTCTGATATTAAACTTGAAGAAAACATTCTAAATTTAGTAACAAAAAACACCTTGCTGTTATTGGATAGAGGGTTTTATCACTTTAATTTTTGGTTTCAATTAATTGAGAAAAAAGTAGATTTTATAACGAGAATAAAAAAAGGAGCAGCAATCAAAGTAGAACAAATATTTACCGATAGTTATGAACTGAGAGATCGGAAGATACGCTTTGGTTCTGGCACAAAGAAGACTCCATTTATTACCTTGCGTTTGATTGAAGTCAGGTCAGGAAAAACCTGGCATTCTTATTTAACCAGCGTCCTAGACCCTAATATTTTACCCCCTTATGTGGTAGCAGATTTATATCGGCGGCGGTGGCGGATTGAAGATGCTTTTAACACAGTCAAGAGGCTTTTAGGTTTAAGTTATTTATGGACGGGTTCAATCAATGGAATTAAGTTACAAATTTGGGCGACCTGGTTATTTTATGCGGTTTTAGTAGATTTAGGTGATGCCGTAGCAGATGAACTTGCTCTCCCCTTCGACGAGATTTCATTAGAAATGATTTATCGCGGTCTTTATCATTTTACTATGGCTCATCAGAAAGGTAAGGCAACAGACCCCGTTAAGTATTTTGCTGATCCCGAAAATCGAGATTTAGGTATTATCAAACAGCAACGAAACCCCAATGTTAAGTTGATTGTCGCTCCTTTTCCCAATCTTCAACGAGGGTCTGACCAGTTTTTTTTCAACAATTCTCTGAAAGCCTCTTGACAAAACAGTTACAGGCTTAACTTGTCACCAATGATCTAATCCATCCAGATTAGAAGAATTAGTACCAGATAAACTTCGCAATTGAGTACAACAGGTAAAGCCATCCATCACAGGCATCACAGCATCTAACAAAATTAAATCAGGTTGGTGTTGTTTATATGCAGATATACACGCCTGACCATCCTGCGCTTCTACAACTTGGTATCCTTCTTGTTCTAGCGCCAAGCGTAATAGCATCCGCATAGACTTGTCATCATCGACTATTAGCACCAGAGGCGAGTCTTTTAGCACTGAATCTTTACTCATGCGTGATTTTCCTGAATTTCCTGCCGTAAAGCCAACTTGACTGCTTCGTATGCAGTCTCAATTTGCGCGATCACAGGTAATCCTCCTAATGTACTACCCGCACGTCCCAATGTTTCCAACTCTTTGCAAAGCAGCGATAAATTTGTAGCACCAAGAGTGGCACTTGCAGATCTCAATTTGTGAGCAGCATAAGCAAGGGCGGCTGGATCTTCTGTACTAACAGCCTCCTGCATCGCGCTTAACAATCGCGGAGTTTCTTCAAAATAATTATCAAGGATTTTTGCTAGAAATTCGTTAGCATTTGAACCTGCCATCTGGCGTAATGATTCGAGAACTTTAGCATCAATCGGATTTGGAACTTGGGGCGGTAATTTAGGGATTGTACAATTATCCTCCTCAGCCATAATTAATTCTGCTTCTAAATACTCACTGCGATCGCTTTTTTGCTCGACAAGTGTAGGTGTAGATTGCCCTGACAAAGCTTTTGGCTGACAGCGATAGAGCGCCTGAATTAGTTCTGATATATTAATCGGTTTGGTAATATAATCATCCATACCTGCTTCTAGACAGCGTTCGCGATCGCCCTTGGTAGCATAAGCTGTCATTGCAATAATCCGAGGACAAGAACTAATAATGCTTGAGCCATTACGCTGTGCCAGGAATTCTTCGTTTGACCATGCTTGACGGATACAATGAGTAGCAGTTAAGCCGTCCATTTCTGGCATTTGCACATCCATTAATACAACATCATAAGTTTGACGCTGTACTGCTTGCAGTGCTTCTAGTCCATTACTTACTACATCTACTTGATAGCCAAGTGTTTCTAAAGTAAGCATTGCAACCTCCTGGTTTACCAAATTATCTTCTGCTAACAAAATTTTTAAAGGTAACTTTTCTGCTATTCGGGGAATTGTTAAGCGCGAATCAAGTGCATTATTATCCGCAATCAAAATACCAGCTTCCGCAAGCATTGTGAAATAAAAAGTAGAACCGATATCAACTTCACTCTCAACCCAAATAGTTCCTCCCATCAATTCTGTTATCTCTTTAGAAATAGCCAATCCTAACCCAGTGCCACCATAGCGACGGCTAATTGAAGAATCAACTTGGCTAAAACGCTTAAACAACTTTTCCCTGCGGTTATCAGGAATACCGATGCCTGTATCTTTAACCGCAAACTTAATTTGGTAAATAGGGTTATTAAGGGAAGAGTGCTGAGAAAGTTCAGACTGTTTAGCTGTTACTGAAATACTTACTTCTCCAGCATGGGTAAATTTAATTGCATTACTAAGTAAATTAACTAATATTTGTCGTAAACGAGTTGCATCCCCAATAATTGAGACAGGTGTTTGGGGATCAATCTTAGATAACAACTGCAAACCTTTAGCTGCTGCTTTAGGAGCCAGCATAGTGACTGCTCCCTCTACACACTTTTGCAAATTAAACTGCTGTTTTTCTAGCTCTAGTTTGCCAAACTCTAATTTAGAAAAATCGAGAATATCGTTAATAATAGCCAGTAAAGCTTCACTGCTATGAAGAATAGTTTTAACAAATCCCTGTTGCTGAGGTTTTAATTCTGTATTTAACAGCAAGCTAGACATCCCCATAACAGCATTCATGGGTGTACGAATTTCATGGCTCATCATTGCCAAAAATTCACTTTTTGCAAGGCTTGCTGCTTCTGCTGCAATTTTTGCTTTTTCTAAGTCTAAATTTTGTTGGGATAATTGTTGGCGTTGGTGAGTTTCTTGCTCTAATAAGCGAGCATGAGCTAATGCAATTCCTACTTGAGCAGCAACGGCTTCTAGCAACTCAATTTCATCTGTAGTCCAGTTATGAAATTCTTCGCAATGATGCAGCCCAAAGAATCCATTAACTTCTCCCTTATAGGAAGTACGCATCGCTAACATGGATTTCAACTGAGCGTATTCTAAGATCGGTATAGCTGCTGTTAATAGTGGCTCATTATAAACATTATAAACAGCCATCGCCCGATCTTCAGCAATTAATGCCTCGGCAAATGGGTTGCCATTTATCGGAATTTCTTCATTGATTAAACTTAGATAACCAGGTTGCACATACTCAGCCACACAAGGACAAGCTAAGTTAGGATCAGTAATAAGATGAATTACACAACGATTAATTTTAAAATTTTCACCAATCAGATTACTAGCAGTCTGTAGAATTTTTCGTGTATCCAAGCTTTGACGAATCTGCTGAGTAATTTGCTTAAGTAGTAAAGCGCGATCCATCGCTGCTTTCATAGAAGCTGTTTGCTGCTGCAAAAGTTCTTCTGATTCCTTGCGTTTGGTAATTTCCATTACCGCAAAAACAGCAGCTTGACCTTGCAAGTATTTCTGACCAGCTACTAAATAACTTACTCGTGAACTATCAACTTTCCAGTCAACCTCTATAGAAGTTTTTTGAACATAACTGCTAAAAAATTGCTGCAAAAAGTCAATAATTTCCGCATGAGTTGATTTAAAAAAATTAAAATTTTTGCCTACAAAATTTTCTGGCATCAAGCCAAATATTTCAGCTAAATAATTGTTAACACCTAATAAGTTTAAATTAGAGTCTATCCAGGCTATACCTCCGGGAACTGCATTCAAGACGGCTTGGAGTTGACCTTTTGCTTGTTGTAGTTGAATCTCTGCAAGCTTCGTATCTGTAATATCCCGAAAACTAAAAACTCTACCAATAATTTGTGAACCTAATTTATAAGGCTGTATATGGCGCTCAAATAGGCGACCATCTCTTAGTTCCAAGGTATCAATTCGAGAAACTTCTGGCTTGTTAGATAGTTCAATTATTGTTTGGAGCCATACTTCTGGATATTTGAGTTTTTCAGCAATAAATTCCATACGGCGCTGCAAGTCTGTTGTTTTTATCAACTCATCAGACAATGACCACATTTCTTTAAACTGTTGATTACAGCAGGTAATCTGACCATTGCTTTCAACCGCAAGAATGCCCTCATTAGTTGAGTCAATAGTTGCTTGTAGCAGCGATCGCTCTCGCTCTATTCGCGCTTCCATCTGTTTAGTCTTAGTAACATCTCGAAAACACCAAACTCTTCCTAGCACTGTTTTCTCTAGACGATGTTGGCGGCTTTGACACTCAAAACTTCGACCATCTTTCAATTTCAGCAGGTAGCAACATTCAGCATCTGGTTGTTGAGAAAATTCTTGGAATGCGTTGAAAAAGTTTTCTGGATATTGTATCTGTGATTCGATGAATAACAGGCGTTGGTTGATATCCGGCGATGCCATTATTTCATCGGGAATTAACCACATTTCTACAAATTTTTGATTAATACAGGTAATATTGCCTTGCATATCAAAAGCGATAATTGCATCATCTGTAGATTCGATGGTTGCCTTTAAAAGGGAGAGCGAGCGCTGAATCTCTGCTTCTATTTGTTTACGAGCAGTGATATCACGAAAGCATGAAAATCTACCAATAATTTTGTTACCTAATTGCTGTGGCTGACTGTAGCACTCAAAAATTTTGCCATCTTTAAATTCAAGAATATCAGTAAACTTAGTATCAGGCTTACTATATAAATTTTTACTTCTTTCCAGAAAAGCTTCAGGATCTTTTATTTGCTGGCTAAATAAAAGAAGGATTTCATCTAAATCAACTAAAGTAAGAACTGCATCTGGAATAGACCAGATTTCTTTAAATTTATCATTACAATAGACTATCTGACCTTGGCTATCAATAGCTAAAAGTCCATCCACGCTATTAAAGGTAGCTTCTAATAACCATTTAAAGCGTTCTTCACTATCTCGGATAGCTCTTTCTAATTGTTGGCGCTTGTCTATTTCTATTTGTAACTGTTGTTGTAACTGCTGCTGTTGCTGGTATTGAGCCGTTATATCTCTAATTACAAAAATAATATTAGCTTGTTGTTCTAGTTGAATTTTTGCCCAAGAAATTTCTAATACTAATTTTTTACCAGCTTTTTGGAATTCATAAATTCCCTTAGTTAGCGGTGGCTCGCTGTATGAATAAATATTACTTATCTGTGCTTTTTGTTGTCCGGTTGGGGCATCCTGATTAATGATATATGTATTCTGTAGCGCTAAACTAGCAGGGTGTAATGCCTCTAGTACTTGTACCCCTTGCTGCTCTACAGGCAAAATCTCAATCAGTTTAGTGCCAAGTACATCGAAATGTTCTCGATCAATTAAGCTATCAAAAGCCTGATTAGACCAATGAATGTAGCCTTGATCATTAGTTTGGACTATCGCCTCACTAATTATAGCAAGCGCCACCTCCATCTTTCCCAGCGTCCCGATCACGCTGCTGATCAAGCTTGTGGATAAATTTCCCATACTTTTATATTCTCCCCCATTAATAAATAGTAAGCTAGATTTTTTTAAGTGTAGGGCTTGGTATAATTAAAGTTTAATAAGATTTCATCAGCACAACGAGATATTATCGGTTTTTAAATAATAAGCATCGCTAATAACAAGTTACAGGTATAATCAAATATGGCAAAACGCTCTCTTAAGGCATCACCATCCGGGATTGAAAAAGCTAAAAACGCTTTTAAACGGGCTGGATGGACACAAGAATTTTTGGCTGAACAAGTAGGTATTACTACTCGTCAATCAATTTGGAAATTCTTTTCAGGTAAATCAGTTGAGCGAAACATATTTATAGAGATTTGTTTCCAAATGAATTTAGATTGGCAAGAAATTGCTGATTTACCTAAAGATCCCGAAGTAAAAATTTCGCAGCCAAACCAAAACCAAAAGTTAGACATAGAAAGTTTAGTACAAAAACTGCGATCGCACTGTTATGACAAAATTGCTGACCAGTGTAGCACCCTACGCTTGTTAGATGTTGCTCAACCACTTCAATTAAACGACATATATGTTAATGTCAATATCTTAGAAGTTTTATCTAACCAACAGTGGTTACAGGTTTCCGACTTCAATAATTTTAACCCAGAAAAGTTTAATCGTTTGGGTTTAACTCAATATCAACAAAGAATTGCAGGATTACAAGCGATCACTAACTCCACTAAAGTAATGGTATTTGGTAAACCTGGAGCAGGGAAAACTACATTCTTACAAAAAATTGCTCTTTTATGTAACCAAGGAGAATTTGAAGCCAATCAAGTACCAATTTTTCTTAGACTACGTAATTTAGCTGCTGATCTAGATTTAGTTAAATCTGCAAATCTATTAGATTATCTTTATCAAGAAATTAGTAGTAGCAACATTGAACGCTCAGAACTAGAAACTTTACTTCAGCATGGTAGAGTTCTCCTTCTGCTAGATGGCTTGGATGAAGTGCCTACGAAGGAAAGCGATGAAGTATTACAGCAAATCCGCCAATTTTGTAATCAGTACTACAAAAATAAATTTATCATCAGTTGTCGAATTGCTGCTCGACAATATCAGTTTGAAGGATTTAGTGATATTGAAATAGCTGATTTTGATTTTTCACAAATTCAAGCATTTGCTAAAAAATGGTTTGTAGCAGTATGCAAAAATATCGAATTAGGATTGGCTAAAGCTAGTCAGTTTCTAGAAAAAATCGAATTACCTCAAAATCTGCAAATTAAAGAACTAGCAACCACCCCTTTGCTACTGAATCTGACTTGTTCAGTATTTCAAGTTAAAGCTGATTTTCCGGCTAGACGTTCCGATTTATACAAGCAAGGATTAGATCTTCTTTTAACTCGTTGGGATGAATCGAGAGGCATTAAACGTGATGAAATCTATCATCATTTGTCTTTATTGCAAAAGATAAAACTGCTAAGTAAAATTGCGGCTATTACATTTGAACAGCATGATTACTTTATTGAGCAATCTACTCTTGAGGAACATATCGCCAACTACCTAAAAAGCATTTTTATTAATAATTTAGATGAAGATGAATTGCAGTTAAATAGTGCAGCCGTCTTAAAATCAATTGAAGTGCAACATGGGTTACTTGTAGAAAGATCCAAAGGAATTTACTCGTTTTCCCATTTAACTTTTCAAGAGTATTTAACCGCCAGAAATATTGTGGCTAACTTAGAGCCAAAAATTTTAAGCCAAAATCTCAACAAGTTAGTGAACCATATCACCGAACCTCGTTGGCGTGAAGTATTTCTACTCACAGCAGGGTTGTTAGGAAACGCTGACCAACTGTTGCAGCTTATGAAGCAAAAACTCGATCAGATGCTGGCTCAAGATGAACAATTACAGCAATTCCTTACTTGGTTAAATCAGAAGTGTGAAAGTTTAAAAGTTAATTATCAACCCGCAGCCATCCGTGCTTTTTATATGAGGTTGGCTTTAGCCCAAAATTCTCACACCCCTCCCAACTTCAACTTAGCGATCGCGCTAGATTTATCATTAGCTGGTAATCTCACACCAGAGTTAAAACTTGATCTAGCCTTGGATCGAGTATTAAGGTTAAGTTTGAGCTTACCTGAACATCCCACCATTGACCGTGTGCTTGACCTGGGGTTTGCCTTACCCATACAAGCTGATATCCAGTCTAAAACAGTGCGATCGCCACTACAAGAAGCATTGCAAAACTTAAAAATACAACTCACCCAACTTGATGGCTCTGAAAATCTCGCATCCTGGTGGCAAGCTAACAGTTCAACTTGGACAGAAGAATTAAGAACAGCAATGATCCGCCACCGTAATATCGGACAGAATTGGAATTTTACTTTACAGCAACAGCAAACTCTACAGCAGTACTATCAAGCCAATCAATTTTTGCTGGAGTGTTTAAATAGCAACTGTCAAGTAAGCCCCAACCTACCCAGAGAAATTCAGCAAACCTTATTATTACCTATCTCAGAAACTTCCCCAGACTCCCACAACTTGAGCAGTGTAACAATGCTCAGAGCATCCCCTGGAAATAAATTCATCGGGCGCTAATTTTTTTAACTGAAACAGCAGAAGTCCCACATCTGTACTGTACTCAGTCAGTGTGGGATGAATGCGCGTGAGTTGACGACAGTAGAAGTGAACAATGCTTCGCTGTGTTCACTTCTACATGAAGGAAACGAACAATTTAATTGGTGGGAGATTCTTGAGCCTCAATATATTTCCTAAGTGTAGATAGAGTTACACCGCCACAACTGGCTACAAAATATGAGCCACTCCAAAAAACATCTTTCCAATAAAAGCTTTCCAGGTGTTCTGCAAATTCTTGGCGGAGTTTTCTAGACGATACAGATTTCAGATTATTTACCAGCTTGCTCAACTCAATATCTGGATGGTACTGAAAAAGCAGGTGTACATAATCATCTTCTCCATTAAATTCAATCAACTTACAGTCCCACTTCTCCAGTAATTCTTCCATTACAACATTGAGTCGAGCAAGCATAAAAGATGTAAAGGCTTTACGCCGATACTTAGTCACTAGCACTAGGTGAACTTTTAGATCGCTAACGGAACGACCCTTTGATACAAAGTCTTTTTTCATATTTTCTGCAATTATACTTAAATCGGTGTATACTAAAAACATAACACCGATTAGGTCGATTCAGGTGAGAACATCCTATCAGTACCGATTAAAACCAACCCGCGAACAAATAAAAATTATTGACGACACATTAGATATGTTGCGTTGTCAATACAATTATCAACTTGCTCAAAGGTTTGATTGGTATGAGCAAAATAGATGCCCGATAGATAGATGTTCTCTTACTGTTTGCCACCTACCTGAACTAAAAGACAAGCCTAATCGTTATAGTCAACAAGCAACTCTAACTCAACTCAAGATAGATCGACCTTGGTACAAAACCATTTACTCACAAGTACTACAAGAAGTACCAAAAAAGGTAGAACTAGCTTTTGATAAATGGTTAAAAGGAGACTGTAACGGTAAAAAGTCGGGCAAGCCTAGATTTAAAGCTAAAAGGGCAATACAAGACTTTCACCTATCCCCAATTCAAAAAATACCATTTTGTAAATAACAAAATTAAGTTAGCTAAAATTGGCGATATAAAAGTAATTGCTCATCGTCCAATACCGGATGGGTTTGATATCAAGACTGTATCCGTAACTAAGAAAGCCAAAGGTTACTATGTCACCTTGAGTCTTGATGACAAAACAGTTCCAGAGATTAAACCTGATTTTAATTCTGACAATGTTGTTGGGATTGATGTAGGTTTAATTGATTTTATTGTCACATCAGACAATGAAAGAATTGCTGCACCTAAATTCTTGCGTAAATCTGAACGCAAGCTAAAATCAGCACAGCGTCGTGTTTCGCGTAGAACTAAAGGCTCTAATCGTCGCAAGAAAGCGATTAAAAAACTAGGAATTCAGCATAAAAAAGTTGCTGATACCAGAATTGATTTTCATTTTAAAACAGCCAATACATTACTCGAAAAGTATGATGTTATAGCTGTTGAGAAGTTAAATATTAAAGGACTGGCTAAAACAAGATTGGCTAAAAGTATAAATGATGCTGGTTGGGGACAGTTTGTAATCATACTTTCAAACAAAGCCGAAAATGCTGGTTTGAAGGTAGTAGCTGTAAATCCCAATGGCACAAGCCAAGAATGTTCTAGTTGTGGTCATAAAGTGAAAAAGCCGCTATCTCAAAGAACCCATAATTGCCCTAATTGTCAGGTCAATTTGTGTAGGGATTTGAACGCGGCAATAAATATAAAGAATCGTGGGACGCACGATCTAAAAGCTCAGTCAATGTCTTCCACGAAGAGTCGCTGAGAAGCCTACACCTACCTGTAATCAGGAGGTGTAGGTATGTCACGGACTTGTAACATCGTTGAAGCGAGTATAGTCTATCCAGGGTTTGCCATCTGGAGTCCGGTGAAAAATATCCACAAACTTCATATTCCACAAAATATCTTGTGCCGTAAACACATGATGGCTATGTATAGTTTGGGCAACTGTTTGATCAATTCCGGTAAGCGTCACCACAATTTCCACCCCATCCTCTATTAAGCTTTCAGCAGTACATCCATACAAAGGGCTTCTATTGTCAATTGGGTGCATTACCGTCCAAGAAAGCGCAAAAATCGGAGTTTCTCTACGCACCAGCTTAAGATCGTATAAGCGACGCATATATTCTCCTTCCAAGCTAACTTCATTGCGAACCAAAGTAACCCGAATCTGTGACTCCATAATCAGGTTGCCACGCGCATTAGCTGTCCGAAACATCAACGTGGAAACGCGGTTATAGGGAGCAATGACAGCAACTTTACTGAATAACACTCGCGCTGTCGGCAAAGAAAACCTCGCAAACGCCAACCCTGTCACCATCGCCACCCCTACCAAACCTAACAGCGCCTCCACTGTGACTACAACATTGGCATAGGGTGTGCGCGGAAACATCCCACCATAACCTATAGTTGCCATAGTTTGAACACTAAAGAAGAAAGCATCTGGGAAAAAGCCAGGTCGCGCATTCTTAATGCAATCTCCCCCTGCTAAGTAAGCAAAAGCAAACAGGGTATTCGTAGCTATATAAAATAAGGCTACCAGTCCCAAGAACTGAAGCCAGGAAATAGTTACCAGGGAATGGTAAAGATCTGCCCAAGTAAACTTAGGTACACCTATACGCATCACAGCACTTGGTCCCTTGCTGCTGAGTCGTTGCCACAGCAGATACGGAAGATGCTTTTTTCCCATGTATGGCAGATCCTTCTAAAATTCAACTATTGCTACATAAGTTAACCGATTTTGAATTTGCAATTTAGAATGCGGAGACTCGCAAAAAACGTAAATGTAACAATATTAGGACTTACGCACCGAAAGTCTGAAACCTTGATCCCCCCTACCCCCCTTAAAAAGGGGGGAAATTCAAAGTCCCCCTTCAAAAGGGGGATTTAGGGGGATCTCTGCGTAAGTCCTGAATATGAGATTTTTTCAACCCCATGCGCCACCAGCAAGTTAATTTCGCTCACAATGATTAAAGTGATAATATAAAAAACTACTGTATTTAAGAGATAGAGGGTATCCATGTCCCTGACGCAACAGCGCAAACAAGAAATAATGACTGAGTATCAAGTTCATGAAACGGATACTGGGTCTGCCGAAGTCCAAGTTGCCATGATGACTGAGCGCATTAATCGACTCAGCACTCACCTAAAAGCAAATCACAAAGATCATGCTTCTAGGCGGGGATTATTGACCATTATTGGTCAAAGGAAGCGTTTATTAGCCTACATCCAAAAGAAAGACCAGCAAAACTACCAAGCTTTGATCGCTCGTCTCGGCATTCGTGGTTAAACAATAAATATGTCTTCTGAAGAACGCCAAAGCGAGGATGCTGAAAGGGTTCGCTTACCTTTTGAACCCGCTAAGAAGACTCGCCAAAAACCCCCAAAAACCCAGCCAGCACCCCAAGCTATTACCAAAAATCCCACTGAAAAGCCAAAGCCAGCTTCAAACTCGGCGGCAGTACCAACTGTTGTTAGTAACAGAATGATTCGCCGCGTAGCTTTCTTCTCTGGTTTACCTACGGCTATGGGGATGCTGACTTTCATTATCAGTTATTTGATCGTCAGCAAAGAATGGTTCAATTTACCCAACGTAGCTGTAGTGATCATAAGTATTAGCTTTTTTGGCTTGGGAGTCTTAGGGCTGAGTTATGGAGTCTTATCTGCTTCTTGGGATGAAGAAAGAGCCGGAAACTTATTAGGTTGGAACGAGTTCACTACTAACTTGGGACGGATGACAGCAGCATGGCGCTCAAAATCAACAGTCAAGACTGAAGACTAAGCAACTCCGTGCCAAAATAGATGGCTAAATCACTAACAACATAACCATTCGTAAATCAAATGATGACGTTCTACCAGTCATCCTTAGTTATTTTTCAGGAGGTCTAATAGACCTCTCCAGAAATTAAAAGTGCTAACCCTTCGGCAAGCTCAGGGCAAGCCCTTGAACCCTTGTAGAGACGTTGTATACAACGTCTCTACATTCTTTTTTAGAGATGTTTTATGAATAAAAAAATATTCCCAGCTATACAATTTTGACATTCTCCTCGGCGTGTTGTTCTGCGCTAGCAGTACGCGCGAGGATTCTCAAGATCACTCTTGAGGCTTCCTCTTTCCACGATCCAACTTATCTTGACAAGTTCCCTCGTCAATACAGAGGTTGCTATCTCCAGAGGCTTTTTGCGTTCCTGTATGCCCTACAGTACGAAGTCCTAACTCCAGAATGTTCAGTGCTGCGTTGTGGTCACGATCTAATACCGCACCACACGCGCATACATGAGTCCTAGTACTCAAACTTTTCTTAACTATGGCAGAACAATTTGAGCATTTCTGACTGGTATTGTATGGTGGCACAGCAACAGTAGCTACACCAAAAACTTTACCGAAATACTCAACCCATTCCCTAAACATTGCCCAAGAAGCATCATTAATTGACTTGGCTAAACAATGATTTTTAACCATATTCCGCACCTGCAAATCTTCATAGGCTACCAAGTCGTTAGACTGGACTACGCACAATGCTGTTTTCACAACAAAGTCTTTACGCTGCCTGGATACCTGCAAGTGCGATCTGGCTAATTTCTTCTTGGCTTTTTTATAATTATTAGATTGTGATTGTCCTTTTTTGAATTTTTTACTAGCTCGTCTTTGTAGGCGCTTGAGACGTTTCTCGGACTTCCTTAAATGTCTGGGGTTATCTACAGTTTTACCATTTGAATCAGTATAAAAATGACTCAAGCCAACGTCCAATCCAACAGTTGTACCCGATGGTTCCCTCGGCTCTATTCTGTCGTGATCAATCAAGAACTGAGCATAGTAGCCGTCTGCACGTCTAACAACCCTGACTCGATTAATTTTGTCTAAGCCGTAGAAGTGCAAGTCACGGGTTCCCCACAGCCTGAAACAACCAGCCTTAAAACCATCAGTGAAACTGATGTACTTCGTGTCTTCTGATAGTTTAAATCCTGTTTGCTTGTATTCAATAGAACCATGATTAGGACGGTCTTTTTTGAACTTTGGAAAGCCTTTCTTCCCTGGTATCTTCTTTCTACAATTATCAAAGAACCTGCTGATAGATGCCCACGCCCTCTCCGCACTAGCTTGCCTAGCTTGAGAGTTAAGTAGTTTAGCCCAAGGGAATTCGGGGTTGTCCGCAAGTATCTTACAGTACTTGTACAAGTCATTGCGACTTTTAGCCCCCCCATCCACCCATAAGCGAATGCAAGCATTGCGAACAAAAACACCAGTACGAATAGCTTCATCAAGCTTCTCGTACTGGTGTTTTGCTCCTTCTAACTTGGATTCGTAGACTAGCATCTTATCACTGCTTATTGATGATAAGATTATACCATATTTGATTGATCGAAAAAAGCCGTCCTCCGCTACGCTCTTCATGACGGGGCTTTATACCCCAAATTTTCGGTAAGCTGGGTTTTGCTATTGATAAAAAAATGGGTTAATCTAGATTTCGATTAACCCGTTTTTTGGTAACGCGCAGAACAAAACAAGACTATTGCAGAACCAACTTAACGTTGGCATCTTTTAGACCTGTGCGATTCTTAACTTCAGCCAAGGTTTTGTTAACAGCGTATTTTTGATTGATTGAATTAATCAGTTCAGTTTGATTGTGCTTTTTAGCAACGCCCCACAGGTCAGCGATCAAGTCGAAAGAGCCGTCGCCATTCCGAGACCAGCCTAGATCGTATTCGCCTTCCAAAACGGCAACTAGGTCTGCACGAACGCGCTGTCCGTTATATCCACGAACATCAGCTTCTGACTTAACGCTAATGCCTAAATCACGCAGAGAAGCTTTCAAGATTTCTGCATCGGTGATTTTGGTGCGTAGAGTGCTAAAGTGTGACATTTGGGTTTCCTCCAGTAGAGAGTTAAATAAACGACAACATTTTGTTTTTGAATCACCGCTCTGGCGGTCTTTTGTCAAACTGCTAGCAATCTGCTAGCCTTTACCCCTGTTGGGAGCAGGAGAAAGCCTGTTAAAACTCCAATCGCTGATATTCGGCGACGGAGGACGCAGCAGGTCGCGCGCGCTGTCTAGCCCAATCCCGTAGGGCTGTAACCTGCTCAGTCATTGTCCGAGAAAGCGGCATAGTCGCTTTAATGGCTGCAATAATATCTAGTTGAGAGAATTCCCGATCCTGAGCAAAAGCATCGTACATCGCAGCGATTAGTGCTTGCTCAATTTCTGCACCGGAAAAACCATCAGCTACTTTAGCCAGTTGTTCGATATCAAAGCGTTCGATATCTCTATGCCGCTTAATCAGATGAATCTTAAATATTTCTTCCCGCTCTTCTGGTGTTGGTAAGTCAACAAAGAAAATCTCATCAAACCTACCCTTGCGTAAAAACTCTCCAGGCAAACGTTCTACACGGTTCGCTGTTGCCATTACAAATACTGGAGAAGTTTTTTCCTGCATCCAGGTAAGAAAAGAACCGAATATCCGGCTGGAAGTACCACCATCAGAATCCGCAGAACCACCGCTACCAGCAAAAGCTTTATCCAACTCATCAATAAATAAAATAGCTGGAGAAATTGATTCTGCTGTTTTTAGTGCATTCCGTAAGTTAGCCTCAGAACGTCCTACCATAGAGCCGTCATAGACGCGCCCCATATCTAGACGTAGCAAAGGTAAACTCCACAGACGGGCAGTTGTTTTAGCAATCAGAGATTTACCACAACCAGGTACACCCAGGATTAACATCCCCTTCGGTTGAGGTAAGCCATATTCTCTTGCTCTTTCGGTAAAAGCATTTGAACGCTGTCTCAACCAACGCTTTAACTCGTCTAAACCACCGACGGCATCAATTGTTTCATCTTCTTCAATGTATTCTAAAATGCCGTTACGACGGATTAGTTGCTTTTTCTCAGAAAGAACAATATCTACTTCTTCTTCTGTCAGCCGTCCAGTTTTAACGTATGCTTTACGATAAACTTTTTCAGCTTCATCCTTAGTTAAACCAAGGGCAGCTTTGAGAAGTTTTTCTCTGGTTTCGGTAGAAGTTTTACGAGTGCGAGATTGCTCTAACTGATAAGAAAGTACGTGATTTAGTTCTGCCAGGTCTGGTAAAGGGTAGTCCATTACAACTACTTCTTTTTCCAGTTCAATAGGAATATGCTGTACTGGCGACATTAAAATAATAACTTTATTTGTGCCTTTAAATCCGGCGATCGCATCTCGCAACCATCGAGTCGTGGCTGGTGAATCTATAAATGGATGTAAATCTTTAAATATAAAAATGCCTGGTTCTTTCTGCCTGATCACCCATTCAACCGCAGCTTCTGGAGAAACGGTATTGTGTTGGGTCAGGTGGCGGGGTTGACCGTACTCGATGATGCCGTGGGTGACAGTCCAAATAAAGACACGCCTTGGTTGGGGTTTCATCTGAGCGATCGCAGCAATTGTTTTTTCTGCCCGCTCTTCCTCGGATGTTACGAGGTAGATGAGAGGATATTGAGCTTGGATTAGGATATTGAGCTCTTCTTGCATGACGATCGACCTAACTAGAGACGGTGTAAACACTGCCAAATCATCATCGGCACTAAATTCAAAATCAGCGCCACCTTGTTAACAAGGAACTAATTCTTGCTCTCCCTGAGAGTCATTGCGAGAATTTACTTCTTCACGGACTTCAAGGTTTGCCAGTTCCTCGGCTACCACTCCCGGTTGATTCCCTAGAGCCACCATTTCACCATCTCGAAGCACTACCGGGTTAGCACACCTCGGGCAGTCATAGATTTGGTGAGTTTGTCCGTAGGAGGACTCTACCTCATCAACTATTTCTGGGTGATCCAGATAAAAAACTATCGCTCGTTCGACAATAGAAGACATTGATTCAGCGTCAACGGCAGCGCGAATTTTCATCTGTCGATGGAGCCCTGGCGGAAGATATAACGTAACCTTTTGCTTATCTTGCATATCACTTTTAATCGTTCTACCCGGGTATGTTCTTTTACAGTAACCAGTTAGTTTGAGACTGTCAAGATGTTAAGCCAGTATGACAGCATTATTGTTACATTTCTTTATGTTCCGGTTATAACCTGCTAGAGCATGAATAAAAACTGCACAGTGCGAAATTAAGTAATGCCTGTGTCTATTGCGAGCTACGCCCGAATTTCCAGTAATACCAGGCTAGTTTGGCTGCTAGTTCTGTTAACTATGTTGTTACAGGGTTGCCAGTCATCAAGGAATAGTTCAGCAACCTGGAAAATTTATCGCAACCCACGCTATCAATTTGAATTTCCATATCCAAGTAATTGGATTGCTACTCCTATGCCAGATAATCGTGATGGGCAAGCATTTCGGGATCCACAGCAACCTGAAATTGAGATTCGAGGCTGGGCAGAACACCGTTTGTCAAACATGATATTGAATAATCGTACCTCTACAGTCAAAAAGACTGCACAGCCTTTACAACTGAACTTTACAACTCAGCAAGGAGTAACTGGACAACTTCAGGTAAAAGTAGGTAGCGACCTCAACATTATGGAATTGAGCTTAAATCAAGGTCTAATGCTTTATCACTGGCGGGCGCAAGCACCAAGCAAGCAGTTTGCCGACTACTACCGCTTTTTTTATTACATAGCCAGCAACTACCGTTTACCGCCAGTTTCTAAATAAGCTGTTCCCAAACCATTAAAAGATTACCGATTATATTCTTCTTCTTTCTTGGCGTTCTTTGCGTCTTGGCGGTTTATAAAATAGGTATTCTTGGAGTGGGAAGCGAGTATTAATATCAAAACCCCACTAACTATTCTGAGTTAGTGGGGAGAATGTAGAAACAAGAAATTTTGCCTCTATACAAGGGTTTTAGCGCACCTTTAATTTCTAAAGATGTCTAATTAGAAACTTCGCTCATTTCAATCACATTACCTTCTAAGTCTTTAACCAAAAAATTCAATGGTTTATCGCTACGAATCTTATGCTTGATACCACGTAACTGCACCCGCATTAGTACTTGCTCTAGACAGTCGTGATCAAATGAAACATGGCGATGACGGTTTTTCTGCCCTAAGCTAGCACCAGAAATGATGTGTAGTTGAGTATTTTTCTTCAGTTGATACCACAATCCTTCAGAACCATTTCCCCCTCTAACAGGGGAAGTTGCTATGGGTGCTGACAGATACAGGGGGTCGATACTGGGAACCCCTAGAGTTTGCTCATAATTGTAGTAATAGTGCAGTGGCACGTCTGCTACAGGCAAATTTAGTAAGCCTTCGTACAACTGCCGAGCTATTTCTAAATCAGACACCATAATGGTGTAAACCTTTGGCGCACTGGTGAGGAACATCCACATAGCAACCGCGTAGGCTGCTAGTAACATCACCATAATGCCTTGAGTGGAAAATAAGCTATCTAGAGGCACAGAATACTAAAAGCTCCTATAATATCAAGGCTTAACTAGCTAATAAATTATATCTGATGCTATAAATAAAATCACTACTAGGTTTAATAGTAACATATTAACCAAGTTTATATATCGAGATTTTTTGGAACTATAATCCTAAAAATCTTTAAGTTGTTTGATAAAGGTGAATCAGTCGATATATTAAGGGTGATTTACACTAAATAAAAATAAATCAAGAAAAGCGAGTAACGAAAAGTTGTGCAAATTCCGCATTTTCCTGAATCTAATCATCCGATAGTCAAATCCCTGTTCCATCATAGCGATCAGGAATTGCTTACCTTGTTTCAGCGTTATCCAGAGCAAGGAAAATTTTTCACTGCTATTTTTTGTCGTTATAGTCCCATTGTATATACATTAATACGGCATTCGGCGCGATCGCCTGTGCAAGCAGATTACCTATTTGCCCTAACCTGGCGACATATCTATTATGAGTTAGGTGGTTTAAATTTGCGCGAAGATACGGGTACTGAAGTTAGTTCCTTCCAGAATTGGCTAATTAACATGACCGCAGTATGTATTAACGAGGCAGAACTACCGCCAGTAGAGTCGATACATTACTCTTTACAAGCCGCCTCTCCGCCGCTATGGTGCTACATGGAACAAGCTTTAGAGCAATTGCCACCCATCACGCGCTTGATGGTGTTAATGGCTCAGACTTTCCACTGGAGTGAAACCAGAATTTCAGCTTATCTTCAAGCAGAAGGTGAAATGCTTTCGGCTGCTGATGTCAAAGCGCAATTACTGCAAGGGTATCATTTATTAGAAGTCGCCTTACCAGAAGATCTGCGTGTTATTTATCTGAATAACTTTAAGGTTGAATCTTCACAGCCTCTTATTGATAATATAACAAACTAAAAAAATAAATCTCAAGAAGTGAAAACTACTTCTTGAGATTGTTTGTTAATATTAATTTTATTGTCGGTAAAGCTATACGTTAAACCGGAATAACATCACATCTCCTTCGTTGACAATATATTCTTTACCTTCACTACGAACTAAGCCTTTTTCTTTAGCAGCACTTAGGGAATTAGTTGCTACGAGGTCATTATAAGCAACTGTTTCTGCTCTAATAAAACCGCGCTCAAAATCGGTGTGAATTACACCAGCAGCTTGTGGTGCTGACATTCCAGTTTTTATTGTCCAGGCGCGAGTTTCTTTTGGACCAGTAGTAAAGTAAGTACGCAGTCCTAAAAGTTCATAAGTGGCGTGAATTAAAGATTTTAAGCCACCTTCTTTAACACCCAAAGATTCCAAAAACTCTAGCTTTTCTGCTTCTGGTAAGTCAACAAGTTCAGATTCTACTTGTGCAGAAATAATCACAACTTGAGCATTTTCTTGGGTAGCAAACTGTCTTACTTGTTCCACCCATTGATTACCAGTAGCTAAATCATCCTCCGATACATTGGTGGCATAAATAATCGGTTTAGAGGTGAGTAATCCTAGTAGCTTTACTGACTCAGCTTCTTCTTCGCTTAAAGTAACTTGACGTGCTGGTTTACCTTCATTTAGTGCCGTACTTAGTTTTTCTAAAGCTGATAGCTCAATTTGAGCTTCTTTGTTAGTACGGGCGTTTTTGCGAGTTCGCTCGATGCGACGTTCAATTTGTGATAAATCTGCTAACCCCAACTCCAAATTGATAATTTCTATATCTCGCAAGGGATCAACAGAACCTGCAACGTGGATAATATCGTCATTTTCAAAACAACGTACTACCTGGACAATGGCATCAACTTCTCGAATATGAGACAAAAATTGATTACCCAGTCCCTCCCCTTGGCTAGCGCCTTTTACTAACCCAGCAATATCCACAAATTCAACACGAGTGGGTACAATTTGGGCGGATTCAGAGATTTTAGCCAGAACGTTTAAACGCTCATCCGGCACTGCTACAACACCTACATTAGGTTCGATAGTACAAAAGGGAAAGTTTGCGGCAGTAGCTTTGGCGTTAGCAACCAAGGCATTGAATAAGGTAGATTTTCCAACGTTGGGAAGTCCAACAATTCCGGCTGTAAGCATCTTAATTTAAGGGTAGAAACTGGGTTGATTGTGTTTTAAACTATTTCGGGAATCGTTTGAGGAATCGGAGAAGGTACGGTTTGAGGAATCGGAGAAGGTACGGTTTCTGGGACTGGGCTAGGTATTGGTTCGGGTACTGGGCTAGGTATTGGCTCTGGGACTGGGCTGGGTATTGGCTCTGGAAGAGGATTGGGATATGGTTCAGGAACTGGACTAGGACTAGGTATCTCTGGTTGGGGGATAGGATTTGGGCTGGGGTTAATCATGATGGTTAAAGGTCAATAACTTAGCTTCACCACCATAGATAAAAACTTACTGTTATGGCATCTTTCTAGATAGCTAACATGAGCAAGCATTTTCCGCTTTTGGGCGGGTTTAGACTCTCTAAATACACAGGTTTGCTTTGCAACCCGCCCCTACGCATAACACATGACATCTGTAGTTAACATAAATAAAATTGGTAGAAATTTTGTAACTGCACACGAATCAATTACTTTAGCAAAATAGAGTGTGTTAGTCCAACTACCAATTTTTTAAGTGAATCAGGAATCTCAAGCAAAAACGCCAATCCTAGATACTCTGCGAGAGTGCGCTAATAAACCTCATGCTGCGTTTTATACTCCAGGGCATAAGCGGGGACAAGGTATATATCCGCAATTAGCAGATTTGTTAGGGGAGTCTGTATTTCGGGCGGATTTACCAGAGTTACCTGAGTTGGATAATTTGTTTGCGCCAGAAGGTGTAATAAAGGAAGCTCAACAATTAGCAGCAGAAGCGTTTGGGGCGGAACATACTTGGTTTTTAGTTAATGGTTCCACTGCTGGGGTAATGGCAGCGATTTTAGCTACTTGTGGTAGTGGTGACAAAATTATTTTGCCTCGAAATGTCCATCAGTCTGCGATCGCAGGTTTAATTATTTCTGGTGCTATCCCAATTTTTGTTAACCCAGAATACGATCCGATTTTAGATATCGCTCACAGTATCACACCAGATGCGGTTGCAGCAGCTTTAAAGCAGCATCCAGATGCTAAGGCGGTGATGATGGTATATCCCACTTATTATGGGGTTTGTGGGGATGTGAAGGCGATCGCACATATCACACATCAATACAATATCCCTCTGTTGGTAGATGAAGCACACGGCGCTCATTTTGCTTTTCATCCAGAGTTACCGCCTTCAGCTTTGTCAGCAGGGGCAGACTTAACTGTGCAATCTATCCATAAGGTACTGGGGGCTTTTACCCAAGCTGCTATGCTGCACGTTCAAGGTAGCAAGGTAGACATTAATAGGGTAAGTAAAGCTTTACAGCTATTACAATCTACCAGCCCTAGTTATTTACTTTTAGCGTCATTAGATGCAGCGCGTCAGCAAATGGCGTTGCATGGACATCAACTAATGGCAAAAACATTGTTATTAGCGAAACTTGCCAGGAACCAAATTAGACAAATTCCTGGGTTATCAGTATTAGAAACCGAACACATACAGCTTAATGAAGCAGGCTTTTTTGCTTTAGATCCCACTCGGCTAACTGTAACAGTTTCTGGTTTAGGTATAAGTGGGTTTGAAGCAGACGAAATACTGCATACTCAGCTAGGGGTGACAGCAGAGTTGCCGTCGCTGCAACATCTCACCTTTATTATCAGTTTAGGAAATACTTCTGAAGATATTGAACACTTAATCCAAGCGTTCACAACTTTATCAAAAGATTACCAACAAGAAAGCTTGCTTGTCGAAACACCCTCTAGTGGTGTAGTTCCTGATTGGTATTCTGTAGGGTTATTTACAGAGGAAACTATAGGAGTAGCAAGAATTTCTCCTCGTGAGGCGTTTTTTGTTCCCGCAGAAACATTACCAATAGAAAATATCTGGGATACTTGTGGTGGACTACACCCTTACATCAGTGCCGAACTCATTTGTCCTTATCCGCCTGGAATTCCTGTATTAATGCCTGGAGAACAAATAACACCCTCCGCCATAGAATATCTCCAGCAAATTATCAAACTCGGTGGCAGTATTACAGGTTGTAGCGATCGCACTCTAAAAACCATTAAAGTTGTTCTTTCCCAGTCTTAACGTTTTAACTGTCATCAAAACTTATGCAGAAATAATATCTCTAAAAATATCTATGCACACTCAACTCTGGCCGTATGTGACACCTGGAATTCCAGATGATTTATTTGAGCGCTTACCTGGAATTCCCTTAAGTAAGCGAGAAGTGCGACTGCTAATCATTTCTGCTCTTAGACTCAAATCAGACTCAGTGTTGTGGGATATTGGTGCAGGTACGGGGACAATTCCTGTAGAAACTGGTTTATTGTGTCCCAAAGGCAGAGTTATTGCTGTAGAACGGGATGAAGACGTGGCGAGTTTAATTCGCCGTAATTGCGATCGCTTCGGTGTTGGCAACGTTGAAGTGATTGAAGGTAGTGCGCCAGAATGCTTGAAGGATATCCCCCATCAGCCCCAAAGAGTCTGTATTGAAGGAGGACGCGCCATCAAAACTATCCTGCAAGAAGTTTGGCAATACTTACCCTCTGGCGGTCGTGTCGTTGCTACTGCGGCTAATCTAGAAACTCTCTATTCTGTCTCTGGAACCTTGTCAGAGTTGCAAGCTAGAAACATTGAGCTAGTCCAGTCGTCTGTTAACCGTCTAGAAACACGGGGTAATCGTCAAACATTTTCAGCAGTTGATCCGATTTTTATCCTTAGTGGTGAGAAGCTAGATTAAGAGAATTAAGAATTAATCATGGAAAAGTTAAATTTTGGCTCTTCATGATTAAGAAAAAACTACAAACTGAGATTTTATAGTTCATATCTTATAACTGCTAAATTTTATGCCTGTGTCTCGTATCCTCAGTGGAATAGTTGCGATCGCTCTGGCTTTGGGTTTACTCTTCCTGGGAGGATGGTACTTTACCCTTGGCTTCTGCGTCATTATTTATTTAGGTCAACAAGAGTATTTTCAACTTGTTCGTGCTAAGGGAATAGCTCCGGCGGGCAAAACTACCTTAGTTGTCAGTCAAATGCTGCTAATTACCTCTACTATTGCGCCAGAATTAGTAGACCCAATGTTTGCTTTGGCAGGAACATTGATTTGTTTCTATCTGCTATTCCAACCGAAAATAGCCACTATTGCTGACATCTCGACTTCAATTTTGGGATTATTTTATGGGGGCTATTTACCGAGTTATTGGATCAGGTTACGGGTAGGTTTATCACCTGCGATCGCTAGCAATTTACCATTAAATGGTTACTGGCCTGAGTCTTGGACAAATATTCATGGCTTTCCCCAAGGATTAACAGTAACGCTGTTAGCTTTTATGTGTATTTGGGCTGCTGATATTGGAGCATATACATTCGGCAAATTCTTTGGTCGCACTCGCCTTTCAGATATCAGCCCTAAAAAGACTGTCGAAGGTGCGCTTTTTGGTATTGCTGGCAGTATCGCTACAGCAACAATAGGAGCTTGGTATCTTCACTGGTCAATTTGGCAATTAAGCGGCATTACTTTCGGTCTACTAATTGGTATTACTAGCCTTTTGGGAGATTTAACAGAGTCGATGATGAAGCGAGATGCTGGTGTCAAAGATTCGGGGCAATTAATCCCAGGTCACGGCGGAATTTTAGATCGGGCTGACAGCTATGTATTTACAGCACCTTTGGTTTACTACTTTTTTACCTTGCTATTACCACTCTTAGCTAAGTTAAGTTAATTGGTCACTGGTCACTGGTCACTGGTCACTGGTCACTGTTCAGGGTATTACATTGATAGAGCCTCGGCAGACTAATTGCCCTGGCATGATCTTTAATTCTTCAATATCAACTTCTGAACCTAAGTCTAATTCAAAGCTATCTAAGTTGCGGCTTGCTGATTCTAGCGGTGTATCTATATGTAGGGGAGCGAGGCGCAGTACATGGCTACTAGCTAACTCAAGACCAGTGCGAATGGCTACTGGTGTTAAATTGTCGCTCTTGTTAGCTAATACTCCAGCAATAGTTAACTGATTATTATCAAGAGTAACTTGTTGCCACTTGATGGGGTTGTCTTTCAAAAGTTCATTAGGCTGATTAATTCCAGCAGATGTTAACAGTGTTCCTAATAACTCGGTTAAAGCATTGGATAATAAAGGAGATGCTAGGGATGCTTTTAAATCTGTTTCCTCTAATAACATCTGACCAGTAACGGGTATTGGTTCTAACAGACGTAATGGCTTGCCTTTAATTACTTGAGATAAGTTAATCCGAATGTTTTCTGCTGATAGATTAATTTTGCTCAGATGAAGTCCCTGATAAACGGCATGATCAGCGATAATAGATATATGGGGGATATAACCACCGAGAATTTGGCGATCGCCTCCACTAATCTTCACCTGTAGCTCTTTTACTTGCTCTACCTGCGATCGCAACCATACACCGCAAGCGGGCGACAACACTGTACTGATAATTCGGCTTTGCTTAATTGTCAATGCTTTTCCGTATTCCTGTAATATTTATACATAGTCTAGCTTGATTAATATCGGCTTAACTCTAAGTTGTTATTTCGCACACGCACTCTGGTGTTATGGCCGAAAGGCTGCAAAAAATTATTTCCCAATGGGGTATTGCCTCACGTCGCCAAGCTGAAAAAATGATTTTAGCAGGTCGCGTGCGGTTAAATGGTGTAGTTGTTGAGCTAGGACAAACAGCCAATCCAGAACTAGACCGCATCGAAGTAGATGGCAAGCCGATCAAACCCCTGAATCGTCCACAGCACCTCTATATCTTGCTTCATAAACCTGCTGGTGTAGTTTCAACCTGCCATGATCAAAGAAACCGCAAAACTGTGCTTGATTTATTGCCCCCCGAATTGCGCCAAGGTCAGGGAGTACATCCGGTTGGACGCTTGGATGCCGAATCTACAGGTGCTTTATTACTTACCAACGACGGGGAGTTAACATTTATTCTTACCCATCCCCGCCATTGTATTCCTAAAACCTATCATGTTTGGGTAGAAGGTCATCCACCGAAATCTGTGCTAGAAGTATGGCGACGGGGGGTAGTTCTTGATGGGAGAAAAACTTTACCTGCTCAAGTTAGGATACTCAAGCAGCAAAATGATCAAACACTGTTGGAAATTATTTTGAGAGAGGGGAGAAATAGACAAATTCGACGGGTAGCAGAACAGTTAGGTTATCCAGTAGTGCATCTGCATCGCACAGCTATTGGGTCAATTTGTTTAAACCGACCAGGATTGCTACTTGCTGGTGATTACCGTCTCCTTGAAGAGTTTGAAATTGATTTTCTCCAAAACCAAGTAAACATAACATCTATAGAAGTGCCAACAAACATCAAGGAGGGCAGTGTATGAAGGAGACTCAAATCCATATTCACCAAGAACAAATAGATAAGCTTAAAGATATTGGATCTCGTTTACGGCAATTTCGCCAAGCACAGTCTCTATCCTTAGAAGATGTGGCTTCTAAAACCCGCGTTCAGGCACGTCTACTCAAAGCAATTGAGGAAGGCAGAATTGACATATTGCCTGAGCCTGTTTATGTTCAAGGGTTTATCAAACGATTTGCCGATGCAATTGGTCTTGACGGTGAAGATCTTGCCAGCGAGTATCCGACTTGGCCTAGTATATTTTTTATCAAACCTTCTTGGCTGAGTTTACCGTCGGCTCAACTGCGACCAGTTCATCTTTACTTTAGCTATATTTTGTTAGTGTTTTTGGCTGTAAATGCTTTATCTGCTATTGTTAACAAGTCGGCAATTCAAGTTAGCAACGCTGACATTAGTGAACCAAAATTAGACCAGCCTGTTGCTAAAAGCAGGGACTTACAGGCGAGCTTGCCTGATAAGCTACATCTCAACCATAGTAGCAGCAAGCCAGCAGAAATTACTCAGGCAATGGTAGTTAGCGAAAATACCACCACTACAGAGCCCGTGCGGGTAGGTGTGACGCTGAAAGCTGAATCTTGGATGCAGGTTATAGTTGACGGTAAAAAGGAGTTTGAGGGAACTTTGCAACCAGGAGATCAACGCACTTGGGTTGCTAAAGAGCAACTAACTGTACTCGCGGGTAATGCTGGTGGTGTTTTAATTGCTTTTAATGATGAAAAGCCAAAAGAATTGGGAGAACCAAATAAACCTCAAAAAGTTACTTTTGAAGCTAATGAAAAGTTTTAATTATGTAGTTATGGCTGAGTACTAAACTTGCTGTTTAGTACTCATAAATCAGCCTGATTAATTTTACTTTTTAGGGGCGCGACCAAAATTTACCGTCATATTTTTTAAGCGCGATCGCACTTCATCAGTTAAAGCATCTGCCCGATAGCGCCATTCCCAATTTCCATCACCTGTACTAGGCAAATTCATCCTCGCGTTACTATCTAATCCCAAAACGTCTTGGAGAGGAATAAGTGCCTGGTTAGCTACAGAACTTAGTGCCAAACGAATCAGATCCCAGTGGATACCATCAGCACTTGTACAACCTAAATAACTTAACACCGACTCGCGTTCTTGATCGGAAAGTTGATTAAACCAACCTACTGTCGTGTCATTATCGTGAGTGCCAGTGTAAACCAAACAGTTACGGGGATAGTGAAACGGCAAATAAATATTATCTTCATCTGATCCAAAGGCAAAATGTAATATTTTCATCCCTGGAAACTCAAATTTATCCCGTAATTCTTCTACTTCGGGGGTAATAACCCCCAAATCTTCCGCTAGAATTGGTAGTACGCCTAACTGCTCGTTGAGAGCCTTAAAAAAAGCTTCTCCAGGTGCTTTGATCCACTCACCATTAAGAGCGGTTGTTTCCCCTTGTTTAACTGCCCAATAAGATTCAAATCCTCGGAAGTGGTCAATCCGAATTAAGTCTACATAATCTAGCAAAGACTTAAAGCGTTGCACCCACCACTTAAAATTATCCTGCTGCAATTGTTCCCAGTTATAAACAGGGTTGCCCCATAGTTGACCTGTAGCACTGAAATAGTCTGGCGGAACTCCAGCCATTAGGGATGCTTGTCCCGTTTCTTCATCAATGCAAAAAATTTCTGGATGTGACCAAACTTCAGCACTATTATGAGCTACATAAATTGGGATATCCCCAATAATTTGCACTCCAGCTAGTTTTGCGTAGCTTTTTAATTCTGTCCATTGACGGAAAAATTCAAACTGTAAAAATTTTTGGGAAAAAATTTCATCACTCAGATGGAGTCCCCACTGTTCTAAGGCTTCTGGTTTACGTTTAGCAATTTCGGGTTCCCAAGTATGCCAGCCAGCACCTTGATGAGCATCTCCCAGTGCCATAAATAAGGCATAATCATCTAGCCAGTGAGCGGTACTTTGACAAAAACCCTCAAATTCTTTCTGCTGTACGGGCGTTGCTTTATGCTTAAAGTTCTCACAAGCTTTTTGGAGCAAGGGTATTTTGGTTTCAATCACTGCCCCAAAATCTACCCTATCTACAGGAAATTCAGGGATATTGGCTAAATCTTCATCTGTTAAAAGTCCTTGGTCTTGAAGCTTTTCTGGACTAATTAGCAGGTGATTTCCAGCGATAGCTGAATATGACATATAAGGAGAATTGCCATAGCCAGTAGGACCTAAAGGTAATACCTGCCAATACTGTTGGGCAGTATCTCTCAAAAAATCAATAAATTGGTAAGCTTCTATTCCTAAATCGCCAACACCGAAGCGGCTAGGAAAACAAGTAGGATGTAGCAAAATGCCACTAGATCTGGGAAATGGCATAAATCAATCTATAATATAGTACTCAAAAAAATCTGAGCGCACCTTTAACAGTGGCTCAATTGCTCTGACTGTATCATCGGGGAGTACTAAGGTATTGAAATCTCAAAAAAGATATAGATTTAATTAATTAATGGGCTAGATGTTTTAAATACAGCAATTTATGCTGGAATTGCAATTGTTGTACATAATTACAGATTGTGGCTTATCGAAATCCTACTCCTACAGTCGATATCATTATTGAATTAATTGACCGACCTCATCGACCAATAGTATTGATTGAACGCCAAAATGAACCTTTCGGCTGGGCAATTCCTGGTGGGTTTGTTGATTATGGTGAGTCGGTAGAAACGGCAGCACAACGAGAAGCGCAAGAAGAGACAGGTTTACAGGTAGAGCTAATTGAGCAGTTTTATGTATATTCTGATCCTAATCGTGACCCACGCCAGCACACGATGAGTGTTGTGTTTATCGCAACAGCAACGGGGGAACCTCAATCTGGAGATGATGCTAAGTCGTTAGAGGTGTTTGACTCTTGGCGTATTCCTAGTAATCTTTGTTTTGATCACGATCGCATTATGCGGGATTATTGGCGTTATCGGCATTATGGGATGCGTCCCAGGTTGATTTAGCTTCTCTTCACCCCTCCCCCCTCTCTCCTCCCTTTTCCCTTTTTTTAACGCAAAGGGCGCAAAGGGAAGCGCAAAGGGCGCAAAGGGTGTATTTTAGTTATTGCTTTGGGGATAAGTTGGTGGCAGTGCGATCGCGAGGTTGACTATGGATGCTGATGAACTTTTAGAACAATACGCAGAAGGGGAACGCAACTTTGAGGAGTCTGATCTAAGTCACGAAAATCTTAAAGGTGCAGATCTTAGTGAAATTAATTTTTGTTATGCTGACTTGAGTAATGCAGATCTCAGTCGTGCGTCTTTGAAGGATGCCAAACTGATCAGAGTAAATTTAAGTAATGCCGATTTAAGTTGGGCAGATCTTCGAGGTGCAGATTTAAGTGGTGCGAACCTAGAGAATGCAAATTTGAGTAAGGCTAGTTTAGATCAAGCAAATCTTACAAATACAGACTTAAGCTCTGCAAATCTAAATCGAGCCTCATTAGACTATGCTTTACTATCTAAAGCGAATTTAATTAATGCTGATCTAAGCGGTACAAATTTAGTTGGAGCAGATCTCGGTCGTGCTAACTTAGAAAATGCTGACCTGAGTAATGCTACTTTAGATAATTCAATTTTAATTAGTGCAAATTTTGGGGCGGCAAACCTGAAAAAAGCTTCTTTATGTAACGCAAATATAGAGAGAGCAAGTCTGGAAGGTGCTAACTTAATCAGCGCCAACTTAAATGGAACAAATTTGAGTAATGTCGATTTGAGTGATGCGAACATTTCTTTAGCCACCTATAAAAATGCAGATTTAACTGGTGCAAGGATGCCTGATGGGGAAATTTATCAGCCGGAAGGATATGATAAAGGATTTGGTAACACAGAGAAACCCTTAGAGAAAGAAACACCAATGACTCGCAAAGTTATTAATACAGAACAAGCACCCAAACCTGTTGGTCCCTATAACCAAGCTATTGTAGCTAGTGGTCAAATGATTTTTGTGGCTGGTCAAATTGCGATCGATCCTAGACTTGGTGATATCGTTTACACCGATGATGTAGCAAAGCAGACAGAACGAGTAATGGAAAATCTCCAGGCAATTCTGACAGCAGCAGGAGCAACTTTTAAAGATGTGGTAAAAACTTCTGTTTTTCTCAAAAATATGAATGATTTTGCTGCTATGAATGCAGTTTATGCTAAATATTTTGATGAGGAAACAGCACCAGCACGTGCTTGTGTTGAGGTAGCACGTTTACCCAAGGATGTTTTAGTAGAAATTGACTGTATTGCTGTAATTTAGCATAATCAACCCTGCTATTTTAATAGCGGGGTTATATAATTCTTTCCATGTTTAGCTATTGTAACTGCACGTTGTTGTTTTTGTTACCAAATAAACAATAAGGATTAGCTAAATCATATTTTCCGGTATTACATCCGTGTAATTACTGAAAAAATCAATTTAGTGACGATTGATTGTAAGTTTTCCTCATAAATAATATTTTTAGTGTGATTTAAATAAAACTTATATATAATATAAAACCTTATTAAAATAAATTTCTGCCCTACTAAATTTATTTAAAAAGTAATTGACAATATCTAGCATTAATAGTTACCTTGATAGAAGGCTTATCGCTTATCTTATTTAATAAGCCTGTGTATTTTTACTGTTTACAAGGAATAATTGCTTAGAGCTATGAACAAAAAAATCTTATTTGGTGCTAGTACTGCATTCATCGCTCTGACAAGTTTAGCAGTTGCGACTGTGCAGCAAATGCCTAGAGCAGTAGCGCATCGTGCTAATGAGCAGGTAATCGCACATCATACCCCTAGCCCATTGGTGACAAGTTAAGCCTGTAACTGTTTTGTCAAGAGGCTTTCAGAGAATTGTTGAAAAAAAACTGGTCAGACCCTCGTTGAAGATTGGGAAAAGGAGCGACAATCAACTTAACATTGGGGTTTCGTTGCTGTTTGATAATACCTAAATCTCGATTTTCGGGATCAGCAAAATACTTAACGGGGTCTGTTGCCTTACCTTTCTGATGAGCCATAGTAAAATGATAAAGACCGCGATAAATCATTTCTAATGAAATCTCGTCGAAGGGGAGAGCAAGTTCATCTGCTACGGCATCACCTAAATCTACTAAAACCGCATAAAATAACCAGGTCGCCCAAATTTGTAACTTAATTCCATTGATTGAACCCGTCCATAAATAACTTAAACCTAAAAGCCTCTTGACTGTGTTAAAAGCATCTTCAATCCGCCACCGCCGCCGATATAAATCTGCTACCACATAAGGGGGTAAAATATTAGGGTCTAGGACGCTGGTTAAATAAGAATGCCAGGTTTTTCCTGACCTGACTTCAATCAAACGCAAGGTAATAAATGGAGTCTTCTTTGTGCCAGAACCAAAGCGTATCTTCCGATCTCTCAGTTCATAACTATCGGTAAATATTTGTTCTACTTTGATTGCTGCTCCTTTTTTTATTCTCGTTATAAAATCTACTTTTTTCTCAATTAATTGAAACCAAAAATTAAAGTGATAAAACCCTCTATCCAATAACAGCAAGGTGTTTTTTGTTACTAAATTTAGAATGTTTTCTTCAAGTTTAATATCAGAAGCTTTAGAATTTTCTTCAAACCAAATTTCTACAGGTAATCTAGTCATTAAATCAATTACTGTACTCATTTTTCCGGCTAATTGCCCTCTTTGAGTCTCTTCTAAGCTTTTTAACTTCCTAAACAATGCCTCCAATGTTGACCCATCTACTATCCAAATCTTCTCAAATTTTGACAAGGTAAATTGAATACTTTCTGGCAATGGACGTTGATTTCTACTATGCCAAGTTGCTCTTAAACTCGGCAATAAATCTTTAAATACTTTTTCAAATAATTCAGATGGAAATGTTAAAAATCTTTGTGATACCGCTTGTTGACTAACTTTTGTGGGACTACACCACAGAAAACCATCTCTGGCTAACATTCTTGTTAGTTCTCTGACTCCTGCCACATCTCGCCACAGCAAGGTCAACACCGCCGCCATCATCAACGGTAAATTCAGTATCCGTTCTCTGAGTCCTAATTTTCGGTAGTAATTTTCTTGATTTGTAATGGCTGGTGTCAGTAATTTTTCCAATTGCTTGGCTATTACTTCGTCTTCCACCAGTGGTCGTTGTTTCTTTTTCGCATGGTCTCGATTGGTTTTTCGGCTTTGTGTCATGGCTGGTCTAAATCGCTCAACTACTTGTCTAGACTGAGTTTCTCACGATTTTTGACCTAGCCAAATACCACCCTTGACAATTTTCTCTTTTCCTTAACTTGTCACCAATGCCCCTAGCCACCAAGTAAAAGGTGAACTCGCTCAAGCTCAAACTCTCAGAATCGCTTTCCCTAATCGCGGTGAAGCAACAGAAGCACAGCGCAAAGCTGATGCTATTGCTAATTTTCTCTCACAACTACTGAAAATGCCTGTAGAGGCAGTTGTCTCAGATGAAACTGCTGCGGTGGAAGCTTTGAGAGCTAATCGCGTAGATGTAGCATTTGTGAGCAGCCGTGCCGCAATTAAAGCTGAACAATTAGCTGGTGCGCGTTTGGCTTTAGCAGAAGTACGTCCTAATTACTCTGGCGGGCATACTTATAGATCAATCATGGTGGTGCGTAAAAATAGCCCGTTACGCACTCAGGCAACACCGAAAGCAACGCTGGCACAACTGCGTGGTAAAAGAATGGCGTTTGCTTCTAAAACTTCGGGTTCAGGATTTATTGTTCCAACAGGACAGTTTGTAGGATTTGGATTTGTGCCTAATCCAGATCGTTATGGTCGTTTCTTTAAACAGGTTACATATGGTGATGGTTATAGCAGTGCTTTAAAAGCTGTGCTACGCGGTCAAGCAGATGTTGGCGCTGTGTCAGAATATGCTTTGGCTGAACCTTATATCACTAAAGCAGAAGCCAGCCAGTTGAGAGTTCTTTACTATGTCGGTGGTGTACCTGCTCATGGTATTGCCATTGATAATGATGTTCCAAGTACTACACGGAACAAGATTGTTCAGGCCATGTTGAAATTAAATCAGCCTGCTAACAATAAACTGCTGAAAGATCTCTCAAATGCAACTAAGTTAGTGCCGATTAACCACGACCAACATTTAGCGCGGATGCGTAGCGCGTTGAAGCAAGCCAAGATTGATCCATAAGTTGCAAATGCAGTCTGCGATTGAGTGTGAAAATTTGGAGACAGCTTATGCTGTCTCCCTTAGTCGTCCGATCCTAAACCGGATTAATTGCACAATTAATCCAGGGGAGTTTGTTTGTTTACTAGGGCTAAATGGTGCGGGTAAGTCTACCCTATTAAGGGCAATGATTGGCTTAGTACCATTGAAGCAGGGAGTTATTCGCATTAATGGTGTGACGATGACTCCCCGCACTCTTACTCAAACTCGCCGAGATTTAGGAATGTTGTTTCAAGGAGGAGGATTGATTCGTCAACTTCCTGCCATAGAAAATGTTTTGTGTGGACGTTTGGGTGAGTTACCCACCTGGAAAACTTTTTGGGGTTTTCCTAAGCAGGATCGACGTTTGGCGATTGATTTATTGACTCGTTTAGGATTGCAGGATCAGATTTACCAGAAGACTGGTCAATTAAGCGGTGGACAACAACAACGAGTTGCGATCGCCCGCGCTTTAATTCAATCTCCTAAAATCTTGTTAGCTGATGAACCAATTACAGGTTTAGATGTGATGGCAGCTAGACAAGTAATGGATATTTTATCAAAGCTGCATCAAGAACAAGGTATGACTGTGGTGGTGGTGTTGCACGATTTAGCTTTAGCTGCTGCTTATGCCCAACGTGCGATTATTCTTGATGCGGGTCGGGTAGTATATGACGGAAATTGCGATCGCCTACACGATCAATTTTCTCAATTGTTGAGTTATTAGGGGTAAATTTTGAATTTGCTCCTATTTTTTTTAGCTAGTTAATAGATCTATTGCATAAGTCAAATTTTAGAGAATTAACCACAGATGCACACAGATAAACACAGATGAAATTACCAATTTTTGCTCATCTGTCTAATAATTAAAAAGCTGTAGGCTTAAGGATCAACTTATGAATTTGTTTTTTATTCACAAACTCAAAATTAAAAATTCACAATTCTTACAGATCTATACTTGGCTTAGTCGCTTAGTAATATTATTTATTATAGTTGCTGTCTATACTTGGGCATTGCAAGGTTTAAAAGTTGATGTTGCCTTGCTCAAAGATAGTTTTCCCTATGTTACAGATTTTATCTCACGTTTGTGGCCACCCAATTTAGAAGTTGTTGATCTAGCCATTGAAGCTTTAGTTGAAACAGTACAAATGTCTTTATGGGGAACTACAATTGGGGCAATTATTTCTTTACCTATTGCTGTTTGTTCCGCCCATAATATAGCTCCTCTTTGGCTGCGCTGGTTAGCTAGTTTTTTACAAAATGCTGTCCGGTCTATCCCATCAATTATATTAGGATTAATCTTTGTTGCTGCTACTGGACTCGGCGCACCAGCAGGAACTTTAGCTTTAGGTATCTATACGATAGGTTATCTGGCGAAGTTTTATCAAGAAGCGATCGAATCAGTAGATCCACGCTCAATAGAATCTTTAGAAGTTAGCGGTGCATCTTGGATACAAATTGCTCAATACGGCATTTTTCCCCAAGTTATACCATTAGGACTCGGCTACACATTATATATGTTCGAGTACAATATTCGCGCTGCTTCTGTATTAGGTGTAGTAGGTGCGGGTGGTATTGGTTTTGAGTTAGTTAATTATATTCGTGGCTTTGAGTACACCAAAGCAACCACTATGATGCTAGTGTTGTTGGTTGTTGTCACGGTTATTGATGCTTTGAGTAGTCAACTACGTTCAAAGCTGGAGAAAATTTAGAAAAGAGTGATGAGTAAGCAGCGAAATAGCTGCTTCATTCCAGGTTATTACAAAAATACTAACAATACTAATAGCGTAACCATACAATAATTGGCGTTAGTTATATGTATGCGATCGCACTAACATCTTGACCGCTTGTTATTTTGGCGTAAGTATTACCTAATAAACTAAGGTAGTAACCTGTCGCTGAGTATGTTCAGCAGCTTGTTGAGGAATCTTAGCAGCAGGTTGACAAGCTGGTTGAGTAGGAAAATGTTTGTCAATAATATCAGGAATTTCTTCAGCGCCAATACGGGTATAACGGGTTTTGTCGGGCATGACAATGTTAGGACCAGCTTTGCATTGCTTCATACATCCGGTTCCCTTAATTGCCACTTGGTCATCTAAACCGCGATCGCGTAAACTTTCTGCTAGTGCCTGACAAACTGCTTTACCGCCACGCTTCATGCAATCTGACTTTTGACATACCAAAATTGGAGCCTTTGTTTTAGCAGGTGCAGATGCTTTAGCGTTTAAATCTACTACACTTGGGCGATTAGTCTCGCAATTCTTGGGAATAACGGGTGTGATTCGAGATGCTTTGATTTTGAGTTTGCCTGTTTTTAGATCAAGTTTTTTTTCAACAGTAATTTCCAACCAAGCACCAGAAGTTAAATCCCATCTCAATCTAGTTTTTAAATCTTTAGATAGTTTTATAGACTGTTCGCCTTCAGCAGTCCCCAATCTCAAGCGTTTAAGTTTGTAGCCGTCCTCGATTTCAAACCCCAGAAACCGCCCTTCAATAGTAAATGTTGATGCCTCAGTATGCTTACTCATTTTTTTGCTTTGCCCTTGGTAAAATTACAAGCTAATTTGGGAAATTTTGAATCTTAAATTTTTGGTAAACCTACCTTGCTGATACCTCTAGAGGCTCCAGCAACGTTCCAACCAGAACGTTAACTCCCGACGCGAGGCTGTGAGTTGTCTGGCGACGCTCCAAAGTTGTACGGCTGCTACGGAATTCTGAACTTGTACTCGCAACGGCTGGTTAGTAGCACAACTGCAAGGTATATCTAGTTGTTGTAAGCGCAGATATACCTGCCAACGGTCTGCTAAAGATATATTGACAACCTTTCCTGCTTCTGGTTCTAAATTTAATGGATTCATTTGCCCCCACAAATGCGACTCATTTGCAATTAGTGTAATACTTTTTTGGGTAATTTCTCAACCTGTTGGCAATATATAGCGGTTAGCTCTTAGCATTTAACAGTTAGCTTTTCGTATGTATAAGCTTCAGGGCTATAGTTTTGTGTCCCTAGCTATAGCCTCTATTCCTTAATGATATTCAGTGCAAAATATTCTCACTCAGTACAAGTACCGATTTTGGTCGAAATTGTTAAAAAAGTCTGAATATATTGCTCAATCCGGCTCAATAGTGCTTTGAACTCCTAGAATTGTGTTAGCTTGACTAACTTAGCAAGCTAACTTGCCGAGGAGAGAGGAGAACTATGTCTGAAACACAAACTGTATTACACTCGTTTGGTGAGGTTTATGACAATCCGGTGTTGTTAGACAAAAGTGTCACAACGCCCGTCTGTGAGGGCTTAAACATTGCTCTAGCAAGTTTTCAGGCTCTATACCTGCAATATCAAAAGCACCACTTTGTAGTTGAAGGTGCTGAATTTTACCAATTACATGAATTTTTTGAAACCAGCTACAACGATGTTCAAGGTCATGTGCATGAAATTGGTGAACGCTTAAATGGTTTAGGCGGTGTACCAGCAGCTAGTTTTAGCAAATTGGCGCAACTGTGCTGCTTTACACCAGAAGAAGATGGTGTTTATGGCTGTCGTGCAATGGTTGAACACGATTTAACAGCCGAACAAGCTATGATTGGGCTTATTCGCCGTCAAGCAGGACAAGCTGAAAGTTTAGGCGATCGCGGTACTCGCTACTTATACGAACAAATTTTGTTAAAAACTGAGGAAAGAGCTTATCATCTGGCTCATTTCCTTGCTAAAGACAGCTTAACCCTGGGTTTTGTACAGGCTTCTCAGAACTAATGTTGTGAGGGATGCGATACTCCTGGGGAGTCCTTCGCGATCACCCTCAATTTTTGAAAAATCTCACCCCCTCCCCGTTAACGGAGAGGGGGAGCTTTTTGATATTACATTTTTATTTGTAAATAACCCAGCATAGACAGACTTTCAGAGATGTTGTGCATCTGTTAAAAGTTTGCTAGTTACAAAATTTTTCAACACAACGAGCAAAAATTTCTACCCCCATCAAGAGCGCTGTTTCATCAAAATTAAATCGTGGATGATGATGAGGATAAGCTAAATTTTTCTCGGTATTTGCAGAACCTAAAAAGAAATAGCACCCTGGAACAGCTTGCAGAAAGAAAGACATATCTTCACCGCCCATAGTTTGACACTCAGGTACTATTCCCACAGGAGTTTCTACAACATCTACTGCTACGGAACGTACTAAATCTGCTATCTGTCCATCATTAATTACAGGTGGGTATAAACTGTAGTAATTTAACTCGTAGTTTGCGCCGTAACTCTGACAAATTCCAGCAATTATTTGTTCAATTCTTTTTTTGAAATATCCATCTAATGATGGATTAAAATAGCGCACAGTACCACTCATTCGTGCGGTATCTGCAATTACGTTGTGTGCTGTTCCGGCATGGAGTTCACCAACAGTTACAACAGCCGATTCAATCGGATCAATATTACGCGCCACAATTGTTTGCAAAGCATTAACAATTTGAGCAGCAACTACAATGGAATCAACGGTTTGATGAGGCATTGCACCATGCCCACCTTTACCTAAAATCGTGCAGTTAAATATTTCAACTGCTGCCATTAATGCGCCACTTCTTACACCAACTGTACCTAGTGGTAAATTGTTCCACAAATGCAATCCAATGATGGCATCGACATCTGGATTTTGTAAAACACCAGCTTCAACCATTGGTTTTGCACCGCCTGGACCTTCTTCGGCTGGTTGGAAGATAATTTTGACAGTACCTGCAAATTGATCTTGATGCTGGGAGAGGTAATATGCAGTTGCTAGTGCGATCGCAGTATGTCCATCGTGACCGCAAGCGTGCATTACTCCATCATGTAGTGATTTATAAGGTACATCATTTTCTTCTTGAATTGGCAAGGCATCCATATCTGCCCGAATTGCCAATACTTTGGGATTTTGGGTTGCTGAAGTTGCTTTTGTGCCTTTTATAATGGCAACAATTCCAGTTTTCGCAATCTCAGTTTGATGAACAATACCCCATTCTTGCAACTTTTTGGTAATAAATTTAGCCGTGATTTCTTCTCTAAAACCAAGTTCAGGGCGTTGATGTAAATATCTACGCCAGTCGATAATTTGTGCTTGCAATGCTTGAATTGCTGGTCTAATTCTAGAGATATCAACAGGCAGAGGACTTAAAGAAGTAGAAGCCATTTGGGTTACTATGTTGAAATTAATTTAATTGAAAACGTCAGATGCTTAAATAGGTAGTAATTTCTCTAAATCTAAATCTGATGCAACGAGTGCTAATTGATTTAAATCATTAGGATTGGTTAAATAAGGTAAACAGCCTAAAACGGGAATGTTTGTCAGAGATTCAATTAAATCCGTAGGTGTCCAATTAGCGATTTCTTCATCTGAACGTGGTTGGTTACAGTTAAGAACAATGCCTTTGAGATAAATGTTTGACTGACGCGCCAAGGCAACATTAGCTACAGCTTGTGCGATCGCACCTAGTCTAACAGGTACTACTAACACAGTTGGCAACCGCCAATCAGAAGCTACATCAGCAACAGTTAGTTCATGGGTAACAGGCGAACCTAGCCCCCCTAATGCTTCTACTAGCACAAAATCTCGCTTTTGGCGTAACCGATCAAACGCTTGCCAAACAATGGCTAAATCTACTATTCGTCCTTCTTTTTCTGCTGCTAACGGAGGCGCTAAAGGTGCAGAAAAGTAGAGAGGATTAATCTCTTCAAGAGATTGATCTATAGAAAACAACTGCGTGTACATTTCGCGATCGCCTGTACCTGCTTGAATTGGTTTCATTACCCCCAAACTTCTGTCTGGACAATACTTGTGCCAATAAGCTATCAAAGCAGTTGTGAGGACTGTCTTGCCAATTTCTGTATCAGTAGCAGTAATTAATAGTGCGTTCAAGATTTTATAGATGATTAAGTAGCTAGATTTGAGCAGTTAGCAGTCAGCCTTTCTATTTTATAAGTTCTGTCTCAGTTTCACTCCTCTCTCCTCCCTCCTCCGTCTTTTCAAAACAGGTCTACTGATTACTAATACTGACATCCAGATTAAATGTAGTTGGATCAGAAGCAATCACCTCAATTTGATACTGACCATCACTAGGCAGTTGACCATTCCAGGCGACAACCCCAGAAGCATTATCTAGCGGTTGATTATTAGGATCGCGAATTTCCAAAGTAGCATTACTCTCTCTAAGATTTATTCTCATTGTTTGACCTTCTTGAGCATTGACAACGTAAAGCTTACTTTGCTGGGGACTGGTTATAAGACCTGAAATTCTAGTTGTATTTTGACCTGCTGGAAAAGTGATTGCTTCAGCACCAACATTACTACCTACAGAACTAGGACTTTCGCTAGGAGTGGGAACAGGTATTGATGTCGCTGTGGGTATCGGTGTTGGGCTAGGAGCCAATGCTTCAGACAAAGTAATGTTTAACTGATATTCGCTATTATCCAATCCTTTGATTGGTTTAAGTTGAATTTGATAGTCACCAGAATAAGGAAGTGTGCCTTTCCATCCTCTTACCCGCGTGGCGCTGTTATCAATGGGGTTTTGATCAGGTCCTAATATAGTCATCAATACGCCTTCATCGCTTAGAGATGCGTCTAACTGTTGCCCTTGCTGTGCGCTAATTATGTAATCAACAGTGGCATTTTCTTTCAGGGTTCCATCTTTAGAAATTGTTTTACCCGCAGATATATTTAGCTTTTGACTATAGTTACTAGGACTAGATGCGGGCGTGGGTGTCGGTGTTTCTGAGGGTGTAGGTGTTTCAGAAGGAATAACTGCTGGTGTTGTATCCACTGAGGATGAGGAACGACTATGCAGGATAGTACTAACCAACGCCCAAGATCCAAATCCCGCTAAAATCGCCAAAGCTATACCAACCGGAATGATTGCCCAAGGATCATCCCAAAAAGAACTTCTAGGTTCAGATATTACTGGTTCCTGTCTAGTAGAACGCCTGTAGTTGGAAGCAATGGGTTCTGGGGGTCTTCCGACTGCGATCGTTCGCATTCGCGAAACGTTATTTTCTGGGGGTTGGAGGTTACGGGTTGGCGGTTGTGGGTTAGCAATAGGGGGTTGAGGGTTGGGATTAGGATTAGTTAATAATTTCAGTGCTTGAATTACTTCCCCAGCAGATTGAAAGCGATCGCCTGGTCGATAACCTAACATCCGATTCAATACTTGGGCAAACCCATCATTAACATTTACCCACTTTTGCCATTGCCAACTAAGCTGAATATCATCAAATAATTCCTGCGGTTCCTTCCCTGTCAGCAGCACTATACAAGTTACTGCTAAGGAGTACAGATCGCTATTCGGGTAGGATCTACCTGTTTGGATTTGCTCACTAGGGGCGTAACCTGGTTTACCTACAGTGGTTACAGGTGTTGCCGTTGGCGGTAAGTGAAACTTAGTTGCAAGTTCTTTAACTACGCCAAAGTCAATTAACACAGGTAAGTTATCACTTTCACGCAAAATAATATTATCTGGCGAGATATCTCTGTGAATAATCCCCTTGACGTGAATATGCACTAACACAGGCAGTAGTTGCAGTAGAAATTGCCAAACTTCTGCTTCTGAAAAAGTCGTCCCAGCAGCCTTACGCTCATCTAACAGCGTGCGATAAGTTTTTCCTGCTACATAATCCTGCACTAGAAATAAACGCTCATTTTCTTCAAACGTCGCCCTAAATTGCGGTATTTGTGGATGCTGAATTTGATAGAGAGTTGCTGCTTCGCGCTGGAACAGTTCCTTTGACTTTTGTAGGACATAATTTGAATCATGGGGGGGAATTAACTCTTTCAAAGCACAAGGCTCATTAAAACGTCCCTGATCTTCTGCTAGATAAGTGCGACCAAACCCCCCCTGCCCCAAAATACTCAGCAAGCGGTAGCGGTTTTGCAGAATTGTTTCTGTGGCAATCGGTGGCTGCATAAACTATTTTTATTGAGAATACATCTGAGGGAGGATTAATTTCACTACCTATTCTGAAGACCACCCTAGCTTTTTTACATCAAAAGGGTCAACTAGCAAAGATGGGGGGCAGGTGTATAGGGGTTTTGTTGTGCGATCGCGCTCTGAAAGCTTAAGTTTTAAAATATATTAAGGTGGCTGCCAACAGTGCGATGAAAATATCCCTGAATGTTTGAGCAGTTAACTTATAATTCACAAGTTTACAGTGACGATACTCCTGTTGTCGTCGCTATGCGATCGCACCCTAATAATTTTCCTGCATGAGTATTTTCACCCTGCAATCAGTCAAAAAAGATTTTGGTATCAAAGAAATCCTCAAAGATGCCAGTTTCAGCCTAGATCCCACAGATAAAGTCGGACTAATTGGCACCAACGGTTCCGGCAAATCAACCCTGTTAAAAATGATTGCAGGTTTAGAACCGATTGATGATGGTCAAATATTAGTCAACTCTGGAGCCAGAATAGTCTACCTACCCCAACAGCCAGACCTCGATGACAATCACACTGTCCTAGAACAAGTATTCGCCGACAGTGGCGAACAAATGACTTTAGTACGTGAATATGAACAACTCTCAGATCAACTTGCCCACGCCCAGGAAAGCGATTCTAGTCAACTCATGTCTCGCCTCTCCACCGTTATGCAACGGATGGATTCTACAGGCGCTTGGGAACTAGAAACCAAAGCCAAAATCATCCTAACCAAACTCGGAATTGAAGACTTCAACGCCCGCATCGGTGATTTATCCGGTGGATATCGCAAGCGTATAGCCTTAGCAGCAGCCTTACTATCAGAACCAGAAGTACTGCTGATGGACGAACCTACAAACCATCTGGATGCACTTTCAGTTGAGTGGTTACAAACCTACCTCAATCGCTTTCGAGGCGCAATTTTATTAATCACCCACGATCGCTACTTTCTAGACCGCGTCACGAATCGTATCATCGAAATTGATCGAGGCGACCTCTACAGTTACAGTGGCAACTATTCTTACTATCTAGAGAAAAAAGCCTTAGCAGAAGAATCGGCTGTTAGCAGTCAGCGCAAACATCAAGGTGTCTTAAGACGGGAACTAGAATGGCTCAAGCGAGGACCAAAAGCGCGTAGTACAAAACAAAAAGCGCGGATTGATCGCGTTCATGCTATGCAAGACCAAGAATTTAAACAAGTTCAAGGCAAAGTAGATATATCTACTCCTGGTCGCCGAATTGGTAAAAAAGTTATTGAGTTAAAAAATATCTCTAAAGCATACAATGGACGCACCTTAATTAAAGATTTTACCTACGAATTTAGTCCTGAAGATCGCATCGGTATTATTGGTGGAAATGGTGCAGGTAAATCAACCTTAATGGATATCATCACTGCCCGAATTCAACCCGATACAGGTAGTGTAGAAATTGGCACAACAATTGAGATAGGTTACTTTGATCAACATTCCGAAGAATTATTAACAGCCTTAAACGAAAATCAGCGAGTAATTGACTACATCAAAGAAATAGGAGAATACGTCAAAATTGCTGATGGAACTCAAATAAGTGCTTCCCAAATGTTAGAGCTTTTTTTGTTCCCTGGAAACCAGCAATATGCACCTATTTCCAAGCTATCAGGCGGTGAAAAACGGCGTTTATTTCTACTGCGTATGCTGATGAGCGCCCCCAATGTCATTATCCTAGATGAACCAACTAACGATCTAGACGTTCAAACTTTAGCAGTATTGGAAGATTATTTAGAAGATTTTAACGGTTGTGTAATAGCAGTTTCTCACGATCGCTACTTCCTAGATCGTACAGTAGACAGAATATTTGCTTTAGAAGACGGGGGAAATTTACGTCAATATCCTGGTAACTATTCCGTCTACTTAGACTACAAACAAGTTGAAGCCGCAGAAGCATCCCAACTAGCCAATTCTAAGGATAAACAAAAACAAACTCAACCCCAAATTGAGCAAACAGAAGCAAAACCACAAAACAACAGCAAAAAACGTAATCTTTCTTCTTGGGAAAAGCGCGAATTTGAGCAATTAGAAGGTAAGATTGCTCAGTTAGAATCCGAAAAAGCCAAATTAGAGAAAACTCTCTATAACTCCCCTCCAGGCGGTTACAGCGAAGTGCAAAAACTCTCTGAACGCTTAGAATCTTTAAATAAAGCTATTGATACAGCAACAGAGCGTTGGATAGAATTAGCTGAAGTGGAGTCGTGAACTTTTACAAATTAGATTTTATGCTCTGATCTGCAAAATTTAGATAAAGTTAAGATATTGCTGTTTGCATACTGAGTAGATTTCGGCTGTTACATATAGCCAACTACAAAACTGTTAATCATCTTCAAAAAGGCAGAAATCATGACTCGCGCTATCATGGAAACCGAAAAAGGCACAATTAACCTGGAACTATTTGACCAGGATGCGCCTAACACCGTCAAAAACTTTGTAGACCTATCTGAGAAAGGGTTCTACGACGGTTTAACCTTCCACCGAGTCATCTCTAACTTTATGGTTCAAGGTGGCTGTCCTCAAGGTACAGGAACAGGTGGACCTGGTTACAAAATCAAATGTGAAATCAACAAGAATAAGCATCTTGCAGGTAGTTTGTCAATGGCTCACGCAGGTAAAGATACAGGCGGCAGTCAATTTTTTATTTGCCACTCTCCTCAAAGTCATTTAGATGGAGTGCATACAGTTTTTGGCAAAACTGAAGACATGAATGTTGTTAATGCTATCCGCAAAGATGACAAAATTCTCTCCGTCAAAATTGAGAAATAGCAATATGTAGAGATTTACAATTGTACGTCTCTACATCAAATAATTGTCGCACTCATTTTTCGCATTTGTATAAAAATCCCGTCGCTTAGATGTGACGGGATTTTTATATAAACTATAAGTGCTATGGCTATCAAACTTTAACAGAATTAACTTCTCTTAATTCTGGCTCTGCGCCTTGGAGATGTTCTTCCAAAAGTGCTAAATTACGGATATTAGATTTATAATAAGCATCAAATAAATCTCCGACTAAAGGCACTGTTCCAACTACTGTTTCTAGACCAACATTCAAAATCATTTTAGTTAAGATTTCACGCGGTAAGCCAAAGCGAGCAGCTAAAAATATAATGTAGCCAGAAAGTCCTGTACTTACTATATCTCCCGCGCCAGGGATTAAACCAATAATTGGGTCTAAGCCAATGCGAAAGCCTATCCCAGGAATGCGGATAGCAGTATCCATCAAACGGCTGAGTTTGCGGATGTGGTTAAGATTTTTGAGACGTTCAGCAGTATTCATAATTTATAATTTTGGCATGAGTAGTAAGCCTTAGCTTGTACCCTAAGAAAGAAAGCATCGCCTTCATTCATAAATTTTAGTAATTTACAAATTTAAATAGCAAAATCTTCAAATTAATAAACCTCTTGCATCAGTCAATAAAATCTTGTATTACATCTGCGCCATCTGCGTCCATCTGCTCACATCTGCAACGCCAAAAATTGATTTTGGCAATTCGTCTAATCAATAAAAAACTCCTAAGCTTGCTTTGATCTGTAAAGCAGTGCAAACAACGTATAAAATTATTGAGATGAAACTAAAATCAAGGAATTATATATGAAGTTACCACAAAAATTGATGCTGCTTGGTTCAGGAGAACTAGGTAAAGAAGTTGTAATTGCAGCTAAACGGTTAGGCAATTATGTAATTGCTGTTGACCGTTATGCTAATGCTCCAGCAATGCAAGTCGCAGATTGTTGTGAAGTAATTTCGATGCTGAGTGGGGATGATTTAGAAAGAATCGTATTAAAGCATCAACCTAATTATATTATTCCAGAAATTGAAGCGATCAGAACTGAAAAGCTGATGGAATTTGAGCAACGAGGCATTACAGTAATTCCAACTGCTAAGGCAACAGATTATACAATGAATCGCGATCGCATTCGAGAACTTGCTCACCAAGAGTTAGGTATTAGAACCGCTAAATATGCCTACGCGACAACATTAGACGAGATGATTAAGGTTTCTCAAGCAATTGGTTTCCCGAATGTTGTAAAACCCGTAATGTCATCTTCTGGTAAAGGTCAATCTTTAGTTAATCATGCAGATGAAGTTGAAAAAGCTTGGAATTATGCTATAGAAGGTTCCAGAGGTGATACCCAAAAAATAATAGTTGAAGAATTTATTAATTTTGATATAGAAATTACTTTACTCACGATTAAACAATGGAATGCCCCTACAATCTTCTGCTCACCAATTGGTCATCGTCAAGAAAGAGGCGACTATCAAGAATCATGGCAACCAGCAGAAATTTCCAACTCACAAGTAATAGAAGCTCAATCTATAGCTAAAAAAGTAACTGATGCTTTAGGTGGAGCGGGAATATTTGGGGTTGAGTTTTTTATTACTAAAAATGAAGTAATTTTTTCCGAGCTTTCCCCTCGTCCCCATGATACGGGGATGGTAACAATAATTTCTCAAAATTTGAATGAATTTGAATTGCACTTAAGAGCAGTACTAGGATTACCTATTCCAAATATAGAGCAGCTTGGCGCGTCAGCTAGTGCAGTAATCTTAGCTACTGAAAATTCTGATTCCATTGCTTATGAAGGGGTAGCCGAAGCTTTATCAGAGCCAAATATAGATTTAAGGCTATTTGGAAAACCTGATTCACGTCCTTTTAGGAGAATGGGCGTAGCTTTAGCAAAAGGTAGTGATATTGCAGAGGCGCGTGAAAAAGCCAAAAAAGCAGCCGATAAAGTCAAAATTGTCAATCAATAAAACTCAAATGTAGTCATAATGTTGAACTCTTTAAGTGAAGAACTCTATTACAACTGCATTCATTTTCTAGAACAAACCCCCGAGCAGAGGTTATTTTTATTAAAACAAATTGGTCTAGCACGTTATGCCGATTTTTTAACGCAAATGCCTTTGAACGAGGCAAATATAAATTGTGTAATGCGCTTTTTTCGAGAACCTAATAGAGTGAAATTTCCTAACCTTAGAGGTGCTGATTTATCTGGTTTAGTTTTGGATGAAGTCAATTTTATTCGTGGTGATTTATCAGAAGCAAATTTAAGGGGAAGCAGTTTAGTAAATGCAGATCTAATATTTGCTAATTTTACTAAAGCAGATATCACCGATGCAGATCTTAGAGGTGCGACTTTAAATGAGACAATTTGGTATGGTGCTTTTGTAAAGCAGTGTCAATTTGGAACAGGGATTGGATTAACAGATAAGCAACGCCAATATCTCCAAGTTAACGGTGCTGTGTTCAACTAAAGCATATTTACTTGATCTCCGTATCTGCCATAACAACGGGGAATTAACCGATTTGAGATTACCCATGTCTACGTCTCCCGACCAACAACAGATTACTGTTTCTATAGATATCGAACTTTTAGAGCAAGTAGACCAATGGACAAGCGATCGCACAATAGCGATCGCAGAAGGTTTACGATTGTGGTGTAATCTACAAGCTGAAAAAGAATTACAAAAATCTGCTCAAGCTCGTAAACAACGGCACGATAGAGACGAAACAGGTTGGCTAGTCTAACCAAAGACATTTTTCTGGCAATTATAACTAAAGTGCCTCTAATTGCTATAAAAACTTAAACTCAGAATAATTCACGTCCAAACTGTGAGTTAACCTGCATACAATGAATTGCACCCGTTTGTTCGATTAATTCAGGAGAGTAATAATGCCAGCAGCGGTCGGAATGGTTGAAGTTAAAGGTCTTCCCCCTGCATTAGCAGTTGCGGATGCAATGGTTAAAGCCGCCCGCGTTACTTTGGTCGGTTATGAAAAAGTTAGTAGCGCCCGCTATACCATGATTGTTCGAGGAGTTGTTTCTGAAGTACAAATTTCAGTAGCAGCAGGGGTTGAAGCTGTCAAAAAAGTTAAGACCCAGGAGGAATTGTTGCTCTCTTACCATGTCATAGCCAGCCCCGATGCTAACCTTGACCTTGTACTACCCATTAACTACAACCTAGAAACAGACGAGTTCCGAATGTAATTTATAGTAGTTAGCAGTCAGCTATTAGCTTAGGCTACGCCACCGCGCAGAGCTAGTACAGCTTTTTTAAAGCTTTTGTTACCAGAAGTTTCAGAAATATTAAATGTCCTAAGCTATCTGGCTACAGCTATAACTTACAGCAGATTTTAAGTTAGTGAAGTTCAAAATTACCCCACCCGCGCTGTTCTTGCCTCCTCCCCTTGACCAGGGGAGGGTTAGGGGGGGTGTACTACACATCGCAAGGCTACTCTAAAAGCGTTTCTACCTTACCATCAGGATTAAGCACAACACGAATTTGGGCATTAGTTTTTCCATCAAGGGGAGAAACAAACTGTCCGCCAGGCACAGGAATGCTCGTGCGGTCAATGTACATTTTCGCTGCTTCTGTTAAGGGAATAATCCTTTCAATTGAGCCATCGCTACCAACAATTAAACTATATTGCAGAGATTGGGTTAAACCTTGGGGTGGTTTCCATCGCTGCTGAAAATAATTTCTTGCCTCTGCGACTTGAGGAATGCTATCAAATATCCTGGTTTTATCATCACTAGACCTAGAATTATCAGCATTTGGGGATAAATTACTACTACTACTAGCAATTGAGGGCGCAACTTCGGGCAAAGTTTGAGGGAATGGGTCAGTGTTAAATGCGACGGGAGGGCTAGGATTTAATTTAGGCAACCCTGCTGTACCTGTTGACCTTCCAGGTCTCAGTTGACTTGAAGAAGGTGGGGCGGGTGCTTTGGGAGGTGTAGCTACCCTTACTTGAGGAACTGAGGCAATTATGGATTGTGGAGGTGTCACAATCCGTAATGGCGGACGTTGTTTGGGTTGTGCAGTTGTGCCAATCCGTGATGGCTGACGTGAAGCCGTCTTAGGAACGGATGCTGGTTTGCTCGGCGGTACTACCTTTATAGATGGGGTTGAATTAAAAGAAGGTATGGAAAAAGATGGTCTAGTATTATTACGAGTACTCGACTGTGGGAAAGATGAATTGGGTAGCTTTGGCGATGAGTTATAAGTGGGAATCTGGGAAATGGTGGGTGGGTTCAAGGGCAATGAACTCGAACCAATTTGGGGATTACTTAAAGGCGGTTGCCCTAGCCCTGGTGATGTGGGTAAAGAAGCTGAATTTGATGGTGCAGGTATACCAGCAGAATTGGGTAAGTTAGGGTTTAATGTTGTCGCACCTGGGGCTGGCGGCAAAGGTGTTGCGCCTGGTGGCAGCGATGCTAGTGGCGTAGGTGACAAAGATGGCGGTAGCGAATTACCTGCTAGTGGTGCATCCTCATTCAAGGTAGGTTGTGGAGTTGGTGACATTACCACAATTTGTGGCTGCTGCTTCGACCGACTAAACATTTGAGCTAATGCAAGTGTTAGTCCTACTGCTGCTACAAGTCCACCTGCGGCAGCATAAATCCATATCGGTCGGTTTCTCAAACTAAGCGGTTGACTACTGAGGCTGGGCATCACCATAACGTCAGCAGCATATTCATCTAAAGCAGTTGCTAGGTCAAATAATTGCAGTACGCTTAGAGAAATAATTGGTCCTGATTCATCTGTTTCTAGTGGACCTAAAACAAGATCATGTGCTAATAAACCCCTGGGTTTTAAATAAGGGCTAGCAGCTAACATCAATCTTGGCTGTGATGGTGGAGGATATCCGCTTTCAATTTCTTCTGACTCTGCTTCCTCTGCTGGTGCTAATCGACGAGCCAGGTTTGCTTCTGAAGAAGGTAAAGCTTTTAAATGATAATTATTCTTTTCGTCTGGCAGCAAGGGTACGCTAGAACTTTGGCTAGCAGGTTGCCCAAGTGAAAGTTCCAACTGATTGTGTGATTTATCAATCAAGTCTTGGACGTATTCGCTGACGGCTTCGTGAAGCATTTCGAGTTCTTCGCCATCTCCCCAAAGGCTAACCTCTGGTGCTTGTTGATGCCTTGGATTATCAATATACAACTCAAAGGTTAGCTGCTTGAGTACTTTAAGTGGCACCCAGCGAGAGAGTGGAGATTCTCTTGCCTTCACTTCTAAGGTGCAGGTGGGAGGGGTATATTTTCTTACAACCGAGTTAAATAATTGCATGAGATTAATTCAATGAGCGAGTTTGACTTATATTGCGGCTGTATTAACTCTAGAATTTCCGAAGTGAGTTAAAGATGTTGAGGTGATTCTCTTCCTCTTTCCCCCTTCCACTATTAGTTTCGCGTCCGATTGATCAGGGCTAACCACAAACGCCTATGACCATGAGGCGCACCATAGAACAGCAACTCAATCAGCAGTTTTAAGGCTAACTTACTGAGAGCATCAGTTGATACCTTTTCGCCATCTTCCATGCGATCCTGATAGGTGTTGCTAAAAGCATCAAGATAATCTCCTAGTAATGGCGCTTGGTGGGGTGGGCGATTTTGTTCAGCTTGCTGTTCAAGTAAATCAACAGCTTGACGAATTAATTTTTGGTGTTGTTTAGCCAAATCGCAGCTAATTAACACTAAGGCTCGTGCTTCTTCCACATCTAGCTTTTTCCGCCCTCCCGAACTTTTACGGTTAGGATTGGATTGGCGCAGCCGCCACAGCGCCACGCGATCTGCCACAATTGACTCTAAGTTTAGATCTTTAGCTGCTTGGAGGATTGCCTCAGAGGTAATTTTTGCTAAAGCTTCCAATGCCAGCAAAACTAAATCTAGCTGAGTCTTAATATTGTCGAGTTCTACTGGCTCTGGTTCGTGACCTAGAGGCAGATCCTCCCACTGGGGAGTTGGCGATGGCATCATCACGATGGAGGACATAAATTAAGGATAATGAACAAGACAAGTTATAACTTCACCGTTACCAGTCTTGAAACCAGATTATATTCGGTTTGGTTAAGTTTTCTTGCGTTCTATTCTATTTAAGATAAGCAATAGTCACGCCTGCGCCTCCTTCAGATGCACCAGCTAACTCAAGATGGTCAAGTTGAGGGTGCTGCTGCAAAAATTCGTGAACTCCTTGGCGTAATTTGCCTGTTCCTTTACCGTGAATAATCCATAAAACTCCAGAGTCTGTAGCTTGGGCGATCGCTCGCTCAATTTGACTCTCGGCATCCATTACCCGACTTCCCCGAATATCAAGGGTATTTTTGGAAGTGCGAATTACTGGTGCTGGCGCTTTGGGTGGGGTATCCTCCTTTTTGGATCTTACTGTTTCTTCTGCTTTCTTCAATGGTAGATCAGGTTTTTGACCATCAAGTGATTCAATATCTGCTAAAGATACTGTCATTTTCATGATCCCAAAACGAACGTTTAATTCGCTATTATCATTAGGCTCACTAAGAACTTCAGCCGTTTGCCCAAGGCGAGGAATCCGCACGCGATCGCCTATTTGGGGTTTAAATCCTGGTTTAGGTTTAGGTAACGGTGTTACAGGTAAGCGGTTTTCCGCAATTTCATTCAATGCCCCTGTTGCTCTTTGCGCTCTTTGGGCAGTCAATGGTCCTTGCTGCAATTTGCGAATTACCTGAGCAATTTCACCTTTAGCTTCGATAATTGCTTCCTGTACCATTTTTTCTTGGTGCTGGCGTAATTCTCGTTCTCTTTCTTGCAAGGCTGAGGCTTTCTTTGTTACCTCCTGATGCAAACGTTCTGCCTGTTTTAGCAGTTTTGCCGATTCCTGGGCGTTAGTTTCTTGGTTACGGCGTTGAGCTTCCAAACCAGATATGACTTGGTTTATTTCTTCTGAGGCATCGCCAACTTTTTCTTGGGCATTATCCATTGGTGACAAGTTAAGCCTGTAACTGTTTTGTCAAGAGGCTTTCAGAGAATTGTTGAAAAAAAACTGGTCAGACCCTCGTTGAAGATTGGGAAAAGGAGCGACAATCAACTTAACATTGGGGTTTCGTTGCTGTTTGATAATACCTAAATCTCGATTTTCGGGATCAGCAAAATACTTAACGGGGTCTGTTGCCTTACCTTTCTGATGAGCCATAGTAAAATGATAAAGACCGCGATAAATCATTTCTAATGAAATCTCGTCGAAGGGGAGAGCAAGTTCATCTGCTACGGCATCACCTAAATCTACTAAAACCGCATAAAATAACCAGGTCGCCCAAATTTGTAACTTAATTCCATTGATTGAACCCGTCCATAAATAACTTAAACCTAAAAGCCTCTTGACTGTGTTAAAAGCATCTTCAATCCGCCACCGCCGCCGATATAAATCTGCTACCACATAAGGGGGTAAAATATTAGGGTCTAGGACGCTGGTTAAATAAGAATGCCAGGTTTTTCCTGACCTGACTTCAATCAAACGCAAGGTAATAAATGGAGTCTTCTTTGTGCCAGAACCAAAGCGTATCTTCCGATCTCTCAGTTCATAACTATCGGTAAATATTTGTTCTACTTTGATTGCTGCTCCTTTTTTTATTCTCGTTATAAAATCTACTTTTTTCTCAATTAATTGAAACCAAAAATTAAAGTGATAAAACCCTCTATCCAATAACAGCAAGGTGTTTTTTGTTACTAAATTTAGAATGTTTTCTTCAAGTTTAATATCAGAAGCTTTAGAATTTTCTTCAAACCAAATTTCTACAGGTAATCTAGTCATTAAATCAATTACTGTACTCATTTTTCCGGCTAATTGCCCTCTTTGAGTCTCTTCTAAGCTTTTTAACTTCCTAAACAATGCCTCCAATGTTGACCCATCTACTATCCAAATCTTCTCAAATTTTGACAAGGTAAATTGAATACTTTCTGGCAATGGACGTTGATTTCTACTATGCCAAGTTGCTCTTAAACTCGGCAATAAATCTTTAAATACTTTTTCAAATAATTCAGATGGAAATGTTAAAAATCTTTGTGATACCGCTTGTTGACTAACTTTTGTGGGACTACACCACAGAAAACCATCTCTGGCTAACATTCTTGTTAGTTCTCTGACTCCTGCCACATCTCGCCACAGCAAGGTCAACACCGCCGCCATCATCAACGGTAAATTCAGTATCCGTTCTCTGAGTCCTAATTTTCGGTAGTAATTTTCTTGATTTGTAATGGCTGGTGTCAGTAATTTTTCCAATTGCTTGGCTATTACTTCGTCTTCCACCAGTGGTCGTTGTTTCTTTTTCGCATGGTCTCGATTGGTTTTTCGGCTTTGTGTCATGGCTGGTCTAAATCGCTCAACTACTTGTCTAGACTGAGTTTCTCACGATTTTTGACCTAGCCAAATACCACCCTTGACAATTTTCTCTTTTCCTTAACTTGTCACCAATGGGGCATTATCAATAATTTCTGACTTCAGACCCAAACGTTTAGCAATTGTCAAGGCATTAGATCTACCTGGAATACCCCAAAGCAGTCGGTAAGTAGGGCTAAGTGTATCTTCGTTAAATTCTACAGAGGCATTTTCAAACCGCTCATCCTCGTATTTTAGGGCTTTAAGTTCGCCGTAGTGAGTGCTTGCAAGTGTTAACAGGGAATGATCTGCTAAGTATTGTAGTAGTGCGATCGCTAATGCACTACCTTCGGCTGGATCGGTTCCTGCTCCTACTTCGTCGAGTAAGACAAGGGAGGAGGGAGGGGAGAGGGGAGAGGGGTGAATTTGATGATCTAAATTGTCCTCTGTTTTCTCACTACTAATCGCCTCAATAATTCGACTAATTCGGCGAATATGACCAGAAAATGTCGATAAGCTTTGCTCTAAAGATTGCTCATCACCAATATCAGCCAGTACTAAATCAAACCAAGGTAGTTCTACAGGTTCCCGCGCAGGTACAAATAAACCAACCTTCGCCATCAGTGCGGCTAACGCTAGGGTTTTCAATGTCACTGTTTTACCACCAGTGTTAGGTCCAGTAATTGTCACCACGCGAGTTTGTGGCTGAATTACTAAACTAACTGGTACGACAGCCGAACCTTGCTCATGTTGATGCTGCCATACTAAAAGCGGATGACGCAGTTGACGCAGAACAATTTGTTCACCAGTTTCACGCTCAATAAATCTTGCAGGGTTTGCTTCTAACCACAAGCTGTAACGCGCCCTAGCGGTCGCTAGATCTAAAGTTGTTGCTACTGCTAATAAATTCTCTAAATCTGATTTAACTGCTGCTACCTGCTCAGTTAAAGCCCGCAGAACAGCTTCTATTTCTACTTGTTCTTGGCGCTGATGTTGTCGCAGTTGATTTCCCAGTGAGACGATCGCATTTGGTTCGACAAATAATGTCGCGCCACTGCTAGAACTATCGTGGACTATGCCAGGAATTGATTCTTTATGGGTTGCTTTGACAGGAATAACAAAGCGATCGCCTCTTTGGGTAACTAACTGTTGCCCAACAGCATTACTTTGTCGCTGTAGAATACCCTGCAAGGTTTGATAAATTCTGTCTCTTATTCCCTTAAGCTGGGTACGAATACCACCAAGTTTAGGACTAGCGCGATCGGCGACATCTCCGCGATCGTCAATACAACGATGAATTTCCTGTTCTAATTCTGGATAAGTGCGTAAATCAGCCACCAGTTCTTTTAATACTGGTATATCTTCTTGGTCGTCAAGCATCCGACGCAAGCGCCGCATTCCTGCAAGAGTAGTGGCGATCGCTAATAACTGCTCTCCAGATAAAATACCCTGGAGTTCCGCCCGTTGGATCGACTCGCCAATATCTTGAATACCTTCAAAAGATAAACCAGTAGTCAGGCGATTTTCTAGTTCGTAAATTTCCTTAGTTTGTGCCAAAAGTTGGAGACTTTCCGCCTGAGTAGGTGGAATCACCAAATTACGTGCTGCTACTACACCTAGCTTTGTGGCTGCAAATGTAGCTAAGTGCTGGCACAGGCGCGACCATTCTAGTAGTTCTAGAGTTTCAGATTGAATCAAAGTGCAAATATTAAAGCTGATCCTATCCTAATTATTAAGCACGTGCGATCGCCAGTGTGAGTAGAATTAACCGACCTACTCCTCTATCTACTGAGATCTTGCACCTGTCGCAATAGCCCACCTTCTTAATCAAACCCCAGGCTAATAGCGAAACTCTTCTAAAGAAGACTGGCAAGGAAATTCAGTTTATTTTAATGGACTTTTGCTACGTTCATCGGAACTTGAGTTCTGGGGGGTATTTGAGGCTTACCTATTTATCTTGTTTGCCTTGACGGAGAGCGTTTAATTCGCTGACTTACTTAGTAGACTTCATCATGAGTACCGATATCAATCAATAATATCTCTTCTTCATTTGTTTCTTCATTTTGCTCAAAGATAAAAACAATACGACAATCATATTCTACTGAACACGCCCAAGCTCCAGACAATTTACCTTTTAGTCTATGGGTTCGTAAAATGGGATCGTATGGATCAGTTGCTAATAATTTGAGTTTATTATCTATTTTTATTTTTAAGTCTGGGTGGCGTTTGATAATCGCCTTAAAAGCTCGTTTAAATGATGAGCTTATAACTAAATTCTTCATTCTTCAAGTTCTGCAATAATTTCATCAACAGTTCCTCTAAAAACCTTGCCTTCTTGATATTCTTGATCAGCTTGGGCGATGTTAGCAGCTATTTCTTCCCTTCTTTGCTCAATTTGCCGATGTCGCACAATGTTGATTAAGTCTTCTTTTTCATCAAGAGAAAGATGGTCGATCATTTCTAGAATTTGATTAAACTGTGTTGTTTGAGTCATATTTATTAGCAGTAGCTTATGGCTAATTATTTCTGATTTTAATTTACTCAATTGAGAAAAGCAGCGTATTGTGTTTTATCAACCTCAACCCCATCTATATTGCTCGCCAAATTTTGATAGTGTTGTCGTCACTCCCACTGGCAAGCAACTCCCCATCCGAACTAAAGGCGACTGAATAAACGCCGTCGGAATGACCCGTGAGGGTGCGAAGTTCAGATCCTGTAGCTACTTGCCAAATTTTGATGGTGTTGTCTTTACTCCCACTGGCAAGCAACTCCCCATCCGAACTAAAGGCGACTGACCCAACCCAGTTGGAATGACCTGTGAGGGTGCGAAGTTCAGATCCTGTGGCTACTTGCCAAATTTTAATAGTTTTGTCGCCACTCCCACTGCAAAGACAATTCAGGAACCCAATCTGGTCGCTCTGTTTCTAAAGCTTCATAAACCGCTTGATACCCCCGCACAATTGACTCAATAACTTGAGATTCAGCTGATAAGTTGTTTTTTATTAATTTTAGTTTACAACCACTTACCGCATGACTAAAGGTGAGAGGATGCGATCGCATCTTCTAATTAACCATCAGTTAGACTGATTTGCGATCGCTGACTCTACCTGTTCCACTGTTAAATTTAATCCGATTGCCACTTGTTCCACACTTAAACCCAATGTTAATAATCTGGGAATTGACTCTAACTTAGCTTTCATCTCACCTTCATCTTTAATATCTTGATAAAGTCGTGATTGTTTAAACTCATCTAAACCCAACATTGCTTGTAACTCCTCCCGACTTAAATCGGCAAATTTGTACATCAAAATTGTTTCTATAATAGACCTCTTGCAAAAGTCAAAAATTTTATAGAAATGGGAAAAAGTTGAAAAAATTGTTCCCTTTTTCCTTTTCCCTTTACCCTAATTTTTATCCTTTTACTCCAACTACAACCCACAAGTACTCTTGCCCAGGTATAGGTTTAAGAGGTGAAGGTATTTTAGGGAATGGCGGGTCAAAAGGCAGGCTTTCATCAAATATTATTTCTTCGGTTTCACCAGTGATTTCAACCTCGGATACTGATACTGATGATCCTGATTGAGTAGTTGGTGAAAAAACTTTGTACCCTTCTTCTTTGAGTTGGTTAACTACGTCTGTAACATCACTCTTTGAAGGAGCAGGAACAACTTTTGTTTCCGTTGAGATAATTCTTTCGTCCTTTTCTTCAATTTTGCCACCAATAGCTATATAAAACCCTGCTGGTTTTGAATAGCGGTAAATGTCGCCATTCACGATAATGACTGGATTCTGAGTTTCACCACTTAGTTTTTCTGTTGTAAGATTAGGTACTAATACTTCATAGCCAAGTCCTTGGAGAATCTCGACGCACTCCCTGGACTCTGTTTGTGAATTAAAAACACCTGTGAAACTGTCATGTACATCGATTAGTTCTTGGAGTTCTGCTGTGCTTAGTCTTGCCATTACTTTTTCTTCAATGGTTAGTTAATGTGATAAGTTGCTTGTTTCTAATTTATGCAACTTTCAGGCTGTTCGTAAATTAAACCTTATCTACATTGAAACCCGTAGGTTTCCTCGTCAGGGTCAAGATGATTTTTACGCAAAGGCTATTACCCAAGAGGGACTGTGCGGAGCGTAATCACAAATATTAAAAAATGTGTACAAGAAAAATATTAACACTTCTAAGTTTGGAAAAAACAAAACAAGCCGCAGCTAATCCAGAAAGCATTGCACCTTCCACAAGATTGCCGCAACACCAATCACCACAGCAAACTAATGGTAAGGGAGTTCCGGCAGACAAAAATGTTTCGTGCCAAGGACGGCTAGGAAATGCATAACGCCAACGATGTACTTGCATCCATTCGGGAGTATTGAGCCAAGGAAGAGACAAAGATTCAGCTGCTCGTTGCAACATAAGTTGTCCAGCAGGTTGTAAATCCTGTGATTCTAGATGGCGTTGGGCAAAATCAGCGCTACTTTGCAGCACAAAATGTGGTTGCTGAGGGTTAGGACGCTTGCTACTGTCCAAACCAATCCATGCTAAATCAGCATCATCCATAAAAGTTAGAGCTTTCCACTGAGGAAGTGGTTGGGATGTGGGAGAATACCCAGATCTAGAATTTTCTGCTGAGTTAGTTCTTCAGTTAATTGCTGTCTCGCTTGGGAGATTAACCGCTTTCCCCACTCAACAGCCGTATCTTCCTCTTCTACCACTAACTGCACAATTCCCCAACCCACAGAACTTTGAGCCGCTTCCCCTAACTCATCTAGATATATGCGCTGTACCTGTGGATTTTCCAATAATAACTGATAAGCTTCTGTATCATCTGGTTCTAAACTGCGTTTGCGAAATACTACTACAGCACACCAAAAGATTACTTCTTCATTCTGTTGTAAATAAATAAACAGTTCCGCAAATAACCGCCTGTAGAAACTAGGATCAGGTTGAAACTGAAGCTCTAGAAAATATACGGGTTGACTCGCTGATTCAATCCTGGGGATTAATACCCCATCAATCCGAAATGCCGTTTCTTTTAGTTCTACTGAAGAAAAATCATAGACACTCGGATCTATATTTCTCTCTCCAATTAACTCAAAAAATATCTCAGGAAACTCCTGAAATAAACCGTAAAATATCTTATCAGTTCGCATAATTTTGCTTTTTTGCTCCTTAGTACGTGGGAGTAATTAAACATCAATTAACAATGACCAATGACCGATAACCAATGACCACTTAGCCGATACCCGCTACAATTTGATACCCTAGCTTAAATAGTCTTGGGAAACGGTAACGAGAGTGGACATTCAAATTGGGCGGGGTAAAACGGCTCGCAGAGCTTACGGATTCGATGAAATTGCATTAGTCCCCGGACAGCGGACATTAGACCCCAGTTTGGCAGATACTCGCTGGCGTATTGGTGGTATTGAAAGAGACATCCCCATTATTGCTAGTGCGATGGATGGCGTGGTCGATGTGAAAATGGCAGTCCGCCTGTCGCAACTCGGAGCAATGGGTGTTCTCAACTTGGAGGGTATCCAAACCCGTTATGCTGACCCAGAACCAATCTTAGATAGGATTGCATCAGTTGGCACTTCCGAGTACGTCCCCTTGATGCAAGAGTTATATGCAGAGCCAATCAAGCCAGAACTGATTGAACAACGGATTCAGGAAATTAAAAGTCAAGGTGGTATTGCAGCAGTTAGTGCGACACCTGTGGCAGCAGCTAAGTATGGCGAAGTTATTGCCAAAGCTGGTGCTGATTTGCTGTTTATACAAGCAACAGTGGTTTCTACGGCTCACCTCTCACCGGATTCCGTAACTCCACTCGATTTGGCTCAATTCTGCCAGGAAATGCCAATTCCTGTGATTTTGGGTAATTGCGTCACCTACGAAGTTGCTCTAAACTTAATGAAAGCTGGTGCTGCTGCTGTTTTAGTTGGTATTGGACCTGGTGCAGCTTGTACATCTCGTGGTGTATTAGGTGTAGGTGTACCACAAGCAACTGCTGTTGCTGACTGTGCAGCCGCTCGTGACGACTATTATCACGAAACTGGCAATTATGTTCCAGTAATTGCTGATGGTGGTTTAATTACTGGTGGTGACATTTGTAAGTGTATTGCTTGCGGTGCAGACGGTGTAATGATTGGTTCTCCTTTTGCTAGAGCTAAGGAAGCACCAGGACGCGGTTTTCATTGGGGAATGGCAACTCCTAGCCCTGTATTACCTCGCGGTACTCGTATTCGTGTAGGTACAACTGGCACTCTAGAGCAAATTCTTGTTGGACCAGCACAGCTTGATGATGGCACTCATAACTTGCTGGGGGCGCTCAAAACTAGCATGGGAACATTGGGAGCGAAAAACATCAAAGATATGCAGCAAGTTGAAGTAGTAATTGCACCTTCTTTGCTGACAGAAGGAAAAGTTTACCAGAAAGCCCAGCAATTAGGTATGGGTAAGTAGAATTACTGCCTAAATACTACTTCAAAAAATATGACAGCCTATCTTAGGAATCATTAGAAAAACTAAAGCTGTCGCTTACAATAGAAGAAGCGGAGACGCAAGTTTCCGTTCACTCCTCACACCACACTCCGCCCGGACTGGTTTCGGGCGGTTTCTTATTGGAAACTGCAAAAGAGGTATAGGAAATTATAGTGTATATAAGTTTAAATTTACGTCTAAATACATACATTTATATATAGAAAATGCCTGTTTTTGCTATGGTAGAATTTCCTATAAACTATAAACACTATATGTAAGGAATTCTAGGGATGTCAGCAGCCGCACAAGTTACAGACTCATCATTTAAGCAAGAAGTACTTGAAAGTGAAATTCCCGTTTTAGTAGATTTTTGGGCTCCCTGGTGTGGTCCATGCAGAATGGTTGCACCTGTGGTGGAGGAAATCGCCCTGCAATACGATGGTCAGGTGAAGGTAGTCAAACTCAACACAGACGAAAATCCTAACGTTGCTAGTCAGTACGGTATCCGCAGTATTCCTACACTGATGATTTTCAAAGGTGGACAACGGGTTGATATGGTTGTGGGTGCTGTCCCCAAAACTACCTTGTCAAATACTTTGGAAAAGTACCTCAACTAACTTGACATCGGTTTCGTTTCGAGCCAATTAGAAAACTACTTTTCAGATAGTACTACCAATTAAATTAAGCTTGGTTGTACAGCGTCTTGGCTCATTAGTGCTAAGGCGCTTTTTAAAATGTTTAATTTATTACCCTTTATCCCTAACCGCATAAAAACTTATATAGCAAGGTTCGCTCTTGCTATTGAATCTTTTGTAGAGTTGGGGCGGGTTTATGATTATTACTGCTGTGAGTATAAGTGGTTCTGTCAACCCGCCCCTACAACAGAGGCGCGGAACATACAATTCATCTTACCATCAACCGCAATTCATCTCCCGACATAGCTGTACTCAGCTTGGCGGTGAGATGAATTGCGGACAGGATTTGTGTTAGGATAGTTACGTCAAGCAAAGCAACGTAACCATGTTGGTATTTGAGGCAAAACTTGAGGGATTGAAAGAGCAGTACGAGAAGCTTGATGAAGCTATTCGTACTGCTCTTTTCGTGCGTAATTCCTGCCTGAGATACTGGATGGATAATCGGGGCATGGGGCGCTATGAGTTGAGTGCGTATTGTGCTGTCTTGGGCAAAGAATTTGCTTGGGCAGGAAAGCTTAACTCGATGGCTCGTCAAGCCAGTGCAGAAAGGGCATGGTCTGCCATTGCTCGCTTTTTTGACAACTGCAAAAAGAGTAAGCCAGGGAAAAAGGGGTATCCTCAGTTTAAAAAACTTGCTACACATGGTTCTGTAGAATACAAAACTAGCGGGTGGCAACTTTCTGACGACCGCAGATATATAACTTTTTCTGACGGATTTAAGGCGGGAACCTTTAAGCTTTGGGGGACCCGTGACCTGCACTTCTATCAACTGAAGCAGATTAAACGAGTGCGGGTAGTGCGTCGTGCTGATGGGTATTATGCCCAGTTTTGTATCGACCATGAACGAGTGGAAAGGCGAGAACCAACGGGTAAAACTATTGGCGTTGATGTGGGGTTGACCCACTTCTACACCGATAGCAATGGAGAGACAGTTGCAAATCCTAGACATCTTCGCAAGAGTGAGAAGTCTTTGAAGCGATTGCAACGCCGGATGTCTAAGACTAAAAAGGGTTCCAACAATAGAGCCAAGTTGAGAAATAAACTTGCACGTAAGCACCTCAAAGTAAGTCGCCAGCGTAAAGATTTTGCTGTAAAGACAGCAAGGTGCGTGGTGAGGTCTAGCGACCTTGTGGCGTATGAGGATTTGCAGGTGCGTAATATGGTCAAGAATCATCGCTTAGCTAAATCAATTAGTGACGCTTCCTGGTCGCTGTTTCGTGAGTGGGTTGAGTATTTCGGCAAGGTGTTTGGCGTGATAACTGTCGCAGTCCCACCCCACTACACCAGCCAAAATTGCTCTAACTGTGGTCAGGTTGTCAAAAAAACCCTTAGCACTAGAACTCATGTTTGTGCTCATTGTGGACACACTCAAGACAGGGATTGGAACGCGGCACGAAACATATTAGAAAAAGCATTGAGTACGACAGGTCATGTCGGAATTAACGCCTCTGGAGAGACTGGTCAATACAGGAAGTGAAGAAATTCCTTCAAGCAAATCAACTCGTGGAAAGAGGAAGCCCAAAGAGCAATCTTTGGAATCCCCCGCTATATTCGGTACTCCGAATGCTTCGGAGGGAGGATGTCAATCCTGAATGCTATATATAACGGCGATCGCATTGCTGGCAAGAATCTCGCTACAATAGAATCCCGCTTATATTACTAAAAGTTATGGTATCGTCTGCTGCAAATGATCTTGAATCACTGCAAACGGAATTAGCTGAATTAGTTGAGAAGCTACCGACCTTAAAGCATGGAAAATGGATACAGCGATCGCTAGAAGTATTGCTGAGACTTTCAGAGCAGGAAATTGACCGACTAGACTGGAAAATTCTCAGCGCCGCTATGCAGGATATGGAGCGGGCGTTTAATGTATTTTATCCTTATCGGCACGTCCGCAAAATTACGATTTTCGGGAGTGCGCGAGTGTCGTCAGAGTCTCCAGAATACCGCATGGCTGTGGACTTTGCTCGTCGTGTGACCCAGCAAGGTTTCATGGTAATGACTGGTGCTGGCGGGGGCATTATGCAAGGAGGTAATGAAGGGGCGGGCGCTGAAAAGTCTTTTGGTCTTAATATTGAACTATCCTTTGAGCAAGGGGCAAATCCTTTTATTCAGGGCGATCCGAAGTTAATTGATTTTAAATATTTTTTTACACGGAAGTTATTTTTTCTGCGAGAAAGTGATGCGATCGCATTTTTTCCTGGTGGTTTCGGTACTCAGGATGAAGCGATGGAATGCTTAACACTTTGCCAGACTGGTAAGTATGGTCCCGTTCCTATGGTATTAATTGATCGACCAGGTGGGAACTATTGGCAAGCTTGGGAAGCTTATGTTCATACTCATTTAGTTGAACCTGGTTTAGTTAGTCCAGAAGATCCCAGTATGTATACAATCACAGATAACTTAGATGTAGCCTGTGAGGTAATTAATAGCTTTTATAAGGTTTATCACTCTAGCCGCTATGTTGAGGGCAAGTTGGTCATCCGCCTGAAATCTGAGTTATCTGATCAATGCGTTGAGCAGTTAAATAAGGACTATAGCGATATTTTAATTAAGGGAAAAATTGAAAAAGCTCAAACATTTCCGACTGAGTTGGGAGATGGAACTGAAGATTTACCTCGTTTGGCTTTACACTTCAACCAACGAGATTTTGCACGTTTGTATCAAATGATTTATACAATTAATCGCTTATGTACTCCCCTACAAGAAACAGTGCATCCAGAAATTAAATAATATAGCGGTACATCTGTAGAGACGCGTTCGCGTAGCGTGCGCGCAGCGCATAATTTCGCGTCTCTACATCCCCTACAGGTGGTTTATTAATCTAAAATTTGCGTAACTTCTGTTGATTAAGCTTCTCCTAGCGCCCAATGAACCAGTGTGCGTACTGCGAATCCAGTTGCGCCAGAGTTATTGTAGCCGTTTTCTTTATCTGCCCAAACTGGACCAGCAACGTCTAAGTGCGCCCAAGGAGTTTCTTTGACGAACTGTTTGAGGAACAAAGCGGCAGTAATTGCGCCACCACCACGAGGTCCCGTGTTTTTCATGTCAGCAACGGGGGATTTAAGACCTTCAAAGTATTTCTCTTCTAAAGGCATCTGCCAAAATTTTTCCCCTGCTTTTTCAGCAGCTTGAGTAAGTTGGGAAGCTAGACCGTTATCGGGACTCCATAAACCACCAATATCATCACCCAAGGCTATGATGCAAGCACCCGTAAGTGTGGCTAAATCAACAATGGCATCAACTTCTAGCTTCTCTGCAAATACTAAGGCATCAGCTAGGGTAAGTCGTCCTTCAGCATCGGTATTGTTGACTTCGATAGTTTTGCCATTCGATGCCTTGAGAATGTCACCAGGGCGCATTGCGCGACCGCTAATCATGTTTTCGGTAACGGCACTAATGAAGTGAACTTCGACATCTGGCTTAAGTTGTCCAATAGCTTTAGCAGCACCTAAAGTAGCAGCAGCGCCCCCCATATCCATTTTCATGGTTTCGATGCCGCTACCAGCACCTTTGATGTTAAGACCGCCTGAGTCAAAAGTTAAACCTTTACCAATTATTGCCAATTTCCGGCGGGGAGTTCCTTGTGGTTTATATGTGAGGTGGATAAATTTGGGTGGTAAATCAGATGCCTGTGCAACACCGAGAAAAGCACCCATCCCAAGGCGTTCACAATCTTCTTTTTCCAAGATTTCTAGTTGCAAACTATGGGCATCTGCGATCGCCTGGGCAGTTTCTGCCATTGTGATTGGAGTACACTCATTTGGTGGAGCGGCTACTAATTCTCTGGCTAAAATTACTCCATCACAAATTTGTTGAGCGCGAGTAATAGCTGCTTCCTGACCCGCAAAACCTAATAAATCTACTTGTTCTACTGCTGTAGGCTTGTCTTCAGGTTCAGATTTAAAACGATTGTCTTGGTGTAAAGCTAGGATAACTCCTTCTGCGATCGCACCAGCAGTTACATCTGGGTCATCATTCCATACAGGTAGACTAATTCCTAGTGTTTTACACTTTTCTTTTCTGGCTGATCTAGCCACAACAGCCGCCGCTCTACGCCAGCCGTCTAATTTTACCGCCTCTTGTTTACCCAGCCCCACAATAATTATTTTGCGAATCTTGCTACCACCGCCCACACGAGTAGTTGCACTACTGCCAACACTGCCCTTAAATTCTGTTTCAGCAATTAACTCTTTTAAAGTACCAGCAAACTTGTCATCAAGTTGCGCTAAATCTCCACTGAGATCAACCCCATTTTCAAAAAATCCAATTGCTAGGGCATCTCCTGTCCAGTTTAAGACTTTACTATCAATCGCTCGAAATTCCATTGTTGGTTAAACCTAGAAGTACCTGTACCAGTATTGCCCAAAAATTCCCACGACTCATCAAAATTTTCCGTGTTTCTAAACTAGCATCTGATTTCACTCAAACATTTGCTTATCAAACTCACTCGAACAGTAAAAAAGCAAATGAGACATCCAGCACAAGATATATAAATACCTTAAAATAAAAATTTTTTATATCATCCGTAAAAAATATATTATGGGGATATTTGGAGTTATATAAAGGGAATTTTTTCAAATAAAGGTATTAATTGCCAATATCCAGTAGCTTGTTTTCAAATTCTCTGCTGAAGAACGATTATCTGATCCCACATAAGTTTTACAATGGGAGCTTATAGTATTAAACTATCAAGAAAGCATACTTGAGCTTTTACTTTGACTAAAAGTTTTAATGTTGAACTTACGCAAGTTGATATTTTCACGGCAAATAAAAGCTTTACTCTAGCTGGTTTTAGGTTTCCTACTATCTGTTTTTTGAATTATTCGGTTTTCTAGATTTAGCTGATTTCAAACAAAAATTTTTTGTAGCTCATTTTCTTGTAAACCATTAGCGGAGGGTGCTTTTGCTTGCCACTATCATCGGTGAATGTGGGACGTAAAACGTAAAATATGATGAAAAAATCAAGTATAGTTGTTTACCGCTCCAATACATATAGACAGAAACAATCGCCAAGCAAAATAGCAGTTGCTAGTGGCGTAGGAGTAGCTGCGCTTGTGATTGGCGCAACTGTGTTGGGAGCAAGTTATGATTGGTACGGAAAATTGCTCACCTGGCGACCATTCATCGGTCAAAACAGCCTTAATTCTGCCAATCAAGAAAAATCCGAAGTTTTACATCTAGTATCTTCACCTACATCACAACGAGCAGGACGTTTAGAAGCTATCGCCCAGGGTAAAGATTCTCTAGAGCAAAGTCGCGCCCGCTATCTATTGGCGACAGACTTGCTGCAACAAAAACAAGCTAAAAAAGCTTTGAGTTGGTTAGAAGGGTTAGAGAAAAATTATTCAGTTTTAGCACCCTACGTTTTGCTGAAACGTTCCCAAGCATATCAATTAAGCGGGGATAAAGCCAAATATGAGGAAGTATTACGCGAACTTGTAAAAAGCTATCCCAACTCGCCTGTGGCGGCTGAGGCAATGTATGTTTTGGGAAGTAGGGAACGACAATTTTGGGATCAGGCGATCGCCAAATTCCCCAGTCATCCCCGCACGTTAAAAATTATCCGTCAGCAATTGGCACAAAATCCCAATCAGCAAAAATTAATGTTGCTGTTGGTCAAGTATGCTCCCGATTCACCTAACATTACTTCAGTATTAGACCAGCTATCTAAACAGTATGCTGCACAACTTAAGGCTGAAGACTGGGAACTGATCGCCTCATCTTATTGGCAAAACCGAGAGTATAGCAAATCCGCCTCTGCTTATATGGGTGCTACCATTGGTGACAAGTTAAGGAAAAGAGAAAATTGTCAAGGGTGGTATTTGGCTAGGTCAAAAATCGTGAGAAACTCAGTCTAGACAAGTAGTTGAGCGATTTAGACCAGCCATGACACAAAGCCGAAAAACCAATCGAGACCATGCGAAAAAGAAACAACGACCACTGGTGGAAGACGAAGTAATAGCCAAGCAATTGGAAAAATTACTGACACCAGCCATTACAAATCAAGAAAATTACTACCGAAAATTAGGACTCAGAGAACGGATACTGAATTTACCGTTGATGATGGCGGCGGTGTTGACCTTGCTGTGGCGAGATGTGGCAGGAGTCAGAGAACTAACAAGAATGTTAGCCAGAGATGGTTTTCTGTGGTGTAGTCCCACAAAAGTTAGTCAACAAGCGGTATCACAAAGATTTTTAACATTTCCATCTGAATTATTTGAAAAAGTATTTAAAGATTTATTGCCGAGTTTAAGAGCAACTTGGCATAGTAGAAATCAACGTCCATTGCCAGAAAGTATTCAATTTACCTTGTCAAAATTTGAGAAGATTTGGATAGTAGATGGGTCAACATTGGAGGCATTGTTTAGGAAGTTAAAAAGCTTAGAAGAGACTCAAAGAGGGCAATTAGCCGGAAAAATGAGTACAGTAATTGATTTAATGACTAGATTACCTGTAGAAATTTGGTTTGAAGAAAATTCTAAAGCTTCTGATATTAAACTTGAAGAAAACATTCTAAATTTAGTAACAAAAAACACCTTGCTGTTATTGGATAGAGGGTTTTATCACTTTAATTTTTGGTTTCAATTAATTGAGAAAAAAGTAGATTTTATAACGAGAATAAAAAAAGGAGCAGCAATCAAAGTAGAACAAATATTTACCGATAGTTATGAACTGAGAGATCGGAAGATACGCTTTGGTTCTGGCACAAAGAAGACTCCATTTATTACCTTGCGTTTGATTGAAGTCAGGTCAGGAAAAACCTGGCATTCTTATTTAACCAGCGTCCTAGACCCTAATATTTTACCCCCTTATGTGGTAGCAGATTTATATCGGCGGCGGTGGCGGATTGAAGATGCTTTTAACACAGTCAAGAGGCTTTTAGGTTTAAGTTATTTATGGACGGGTTCAATCAATGGAATTAAGTTACAAATTTGGGCGACCTGGTTATTTTATGCGGTTTTAGTAGATTTAGGTGATGCCGTAGCAGATGAACTTGCTCTCCCCTTCGACGAGATTTCATTAGAAATGATTTATCGCGGTCTTTATCATTTTACTATGGCTCATCAGAAAGGTAAGGCAACAGACCCCGTTAAGTATTTTGCTGATCCCGAAAATCGAGATTTAGGTATTATCAAACAGCAACGAAACCCCAATGTTAAGTTGATTGTCGCTCCTTTTCCCAATCTTCAACGAGGGTCTGACCAGTTTTTTTTCAACAATTCTCTGAAAGCCTCTTGACAAAACAGTTACAGGCTTAACTTGTCACCAATGGGGTGCTACTGAGACTCCATTTAATGCTTATCGCGTTGCTAGATCGCTAGAACTTAGCGGACAAAAGCCAGGAGCAATTAACGCATATCAATACGTAGTTAGTCATTTCCCCGATGCTGAAGAAACTGCTAGCAGCTTAATCCGTTTAGCTAACTTATCAAAGCTACCAGAAGCATTGTCAGATCTAGACCAAGTAAAAGCTAAATTTCCAGAACGAGCAAGTCAAGCTCTCAGCACCAAAGCCGAAATGCTAGTAGCAAGCAAAAATCCTCAAGCTGCTCAACAAGATCTGCAACTGTTATTAACTAAGTATGGTAACTCGGAAGCAGCAGCAGAATATCGGTGGAAACAAGCACAAGCTAAGGCTGCCAGTGGTGACTTACAAGCAGCTTCCCAATTAGCGCAAACTATCACAGTGGAAAATCCTAAAAGCCAGTATGCTGCCAGAGCAACTTTTTGGTCAGGGAAATGGGCGAAGATACTAGGCAACGAGAAACAAGCCAAAGAAATGTTTGAAAAGGCACTGGCTAACTATCCTCAGTCTTACTATGCGTGGCGCTCTGCTGTTTACTTAGGTTGGGATGTGGGAGATTTTACCACAGTACGTCAATTATCTCCTGAGATTGTGCGACCTACAGCGCGATCGCAACCACCTGTTGGTTCTGAAACTTTCAAGGAACTATATCAGTTAGGGCAAGATAGTGATGCTTGGACACTTTGGCAGACAGAATTTCAAAATCGTTTACAACCAACAGTATCAGAACAGTTTACAGATGGATTGCTAAAACTCAAGCTAGGTAAGCATCAAGAAGGAATGGCCCAAATTTCTCAACTAGAAGATCGTGAAACCCCAGCAGAGCAAGCAGAATATCAAGCTATACGCGGAAAAATGACTTACTGGCGAAGCTTATATCCATTTCCCTATATAGACTTTATCGAAAGATGGTCACAACAACGTCAAATCAATCCCTTGCTAGTAACTGCTTTAATCCGGCAAGAATCACGCTTTGAGCCAGCAATTAAATCTCCTGTCGGTGCTACTGGTTTAATGCAGCTAATTCCTACTACGGCTGCTGCTGAGGCTAAAACTGAAAATTTGCAGCAATATTCACTTACCAATCCCAAGGATAATATTCAACTGGGGACAGCTTATCTAGCTACAACTCATAAGCACTACAACAATAACTCTCTGTTAGCCGTTGCTAGTTATAATGCTGGTCCTGGTAATGTTTCTAACTGGCTGAAGCAAAAACTACCAACTGATCCAGATGAATTTGTCGAAGCAATTCCGTTTGAGGAAACCCAAGGATATGTGAAAAACGTTTTTGGTAACTACTGGAATTATTTGCGGCTATACAATCCAGAAGTTAGTCAGCAGTTAGCTCAACACTCAGCTAGTCAGTAAACAGCAATGCGTTGATGAGACAGTGGCAAATAAATTGATAACTAACTTCACATCAAGGGTTATTTGCATAGTAATTTATTGGCTATAGTGAAAGGGAAATGTCCCTTTCAATGTTTTGGCTAAAGTAGAGGTTTGAGCAGATTTAACGTTAAATGTGCTTGAAATACTTCTTTGCTTCCTTTGCCTAATAATTTATAGCCACTAAATTTTGTAAGAGTTTTAGAGGAAAATCCTTAAAATTACTTACACAATTGAAAACTCTGCTTGGGTTAATAGTCAATAACATTTAAAGATTAAGTTAATTGTCGCTCTCTAATTCTATAAAATGCCTGTTAAGCAATCTGATTACGAAGAGTTGTTAGCAGATTATAGCAACCAGACAGCCGCGATCGCGCTCTTAAAACAACACCGACCATACCTGGAAATGATTCCTAGTATGCGTCGTCCTACTCAGAGCGTGATTACTATTCCCCTACCAGTAGTGCTAACTCGCCAAGCAACATCTCAACCAGGAACTAGCCAACAAATAATCTCTAGCCGAGAAGCCATTGTTTTACCCTGTGATGTAGCAATTTTAATGTGCGATCCTGAATGGCAAATTAAAGTTGGGGTGGAAATCTTTATTTTTATCCATCGACCCCATGAAGATTTTTCGCAGCTTCTCAGTCGTTGGCGGCAAACACAAGTATTGCTACATACAGATTATGAATGGCTGATGCCTTCTGCTCATCAACATATATTTAGTGAAGCATCTGAGCAAATTGATCCGCTTTTTGTACTATTTCCAGAAACACCGGAACGGATAAAAAAAGGGTTGATAGGCGCTAATCTACCATTTGTAATTCAAGCAGCAGTAGAGCGGATTGAGGAAGAAATGGCAGATAATTTCTCACAGGGAATTCCACCTAAATAGCTTTTAGCAATTAGCAGTTAGCTTTGAGCAATTAGTTTTTAGAACGATGGCTGTCTTAAAATAATCAGCAATCAATAGTGATTTGCTATGGCTAACTGCTAACCGAAGGATCGCTACTGCACAAACTGAGGCATAATTTCTGCCGCAGTAAATAAACCATAAATTCCTCGACGGTGCAATGTCACGCCAGCTTTAAGATAGCCAAATGCAGGACCACAAACATTTGCTGCCATGCTAGTTTCGTCACCTAAAGTAAATGTATGGGTAGAAATTTTGCCTTCAAATGTACGACCTGTAACTTTAACATTCGTACTTAGGGGCTTTTTAGGATTGCGAGTATCCACCACGCCACCAACAGTAACGCGATCGCGCGGACAAATACCAGCTAGTTCTAGCATCACATCATCAGCGTGTTCCATATTTTCTAGCGTGATGATGCCATTTGTTTGATCTAGTAATGCTTCCACCTCAGCATCCGTCATTGCTCTGGCGCGTTCTACATCATAGCCTGGTAAATGAGCAATATCCTCCCGAATAGTCGCCCGATAAGCTTCCCAATTAGCAATTCCGACACCAAAAGTGATTTTGACACTATGGACTTCTGTATAGCTTTGAGCGGCTAATGCTGCTGCTGCCGTTAATAACCCAGGTGTTGCACCGCAACCAGTCATATAAGTAATACCAGCTTGTTGTAGCTCATCTTTTAGCTGCAACAATTGCTCAACGGCGCTAGTACGTTTCATCGCATCCACTAACACCCCTTGCCAACCAGAAGCAATAAATGCCCGCGCGACATCAGCCATAAATGTATTCGGCAAATTCGGCAAAGCTAGGAAATAGCCATCTACAGAAGCTTTACTAATTAATTCCTCAATACTGCTATTGCTAAGAGTGCCATAAGGCTCTAAATAACCCAGAGAACCCTGAGACTGGTAAATTTTACTACAAGAAATTGGATCTAACCCTTCAGCATCATAGGCATAGCCTTTTTGATCTGCTGCTGCTACCCAAAGCATCTCCTGTTTAGGTGCAATAACTCTAGCCGCAGCTTGACCTAAACCACCAAAACCCAAAACACCTACATTTATTTGCTTGACGGCTGGAACGTTGCTTAAACCTGTAACTTGCTCTGCACTCATTAGTCTTAACTCAATTGGCACCAAGTTTAATTATCACGCTTAAGCCGTAAGGGATCACGCTTTTCCAGTTGCTCAGGGAAATTAAAATTTATTTTCTATATCTTGACGTAGATGAAAAGTTAAGCGAAACTGACAAATAATCAATGTACTACTCACTGCTTTAATAAAATTTGTTAACTTTTGACTCGTTGTGACACAATTAATGAAAATTAGTTTAGTGGCTTGCGGGTCAGTGGGTGGTATTAAGGTATTTTTCCACCGCCATACAGCTACTGTCGTTATTGCTGTAGCGAAGAATTGAGGATTTACTACGCCATGAGCATGGAAACGTTAGAGTTTGTGATTTATCCCGATGGTCGGGTTCAAGAGAAAGTGACAGGAATCATTGGTGCATCCTGCGCCGAGGTAACTGCTGCAATTGAATCTCAGCTTGGTAACGTGATCAATCAGGAGCAGACATCCGAATATTTTGCTCAACAAGTTAATCAAACGGCAGTAGCGACAACGCAAGCAACCTACAGCGAGTGGTAGGTTTTTTTTTTGTTCCTGATTCAACCATAAAAATCACCATGTCACACTTTAGCAACATCAAAACTCAAATCCGTAACTTAACTTCTTTAAAAGCTGCTTTAACTGATATGGGTATTGACTGGAAAGCAGGCCCTCAGCCAGTCAGGGGCTATCGTGGTCAAACCCGTAATGCGGAAGTTGTCATTGAGCAAGACAATGGTTATGACATTGGCTTTAGCTCTAATGGTAAAGAATACGAGTTAGTTGCAGATTTAGAGTATTGGAAACAACCTCTGTCTGTAGAGGGTTTCTTAAACAAGGTAACTCAAGGCTATGCTTATCAAACAGTTTTAAGTGAAACAACTAAGCAAGGTTTCCAAGTTTCTGAACAACAAAATAATACCGACGGCTCAATTCGTTTAGTTGTACAACGCTGGAGCGCATAATGTCTGATTTATCGCAGTCACCCCTCGATCCGAACTCAGGGCGCTCTGGTTTAGAACCAGAATTAGGTGGATTTTTAAGGGATTCTCCTGAGCGTTCTGGTTTTGAGCCAGAATTAGGGGGAGTGCTGCGACAAAAGGGCGTTTATGTTGATGAACTTACCTGTATTGGCTGTAAGCATTGCGCTCATGTAGCTCGCAATACATTTTACATTGAACCGGATTATGGGCGATCGCGCGTTGTCCGTCAAGATGGCGACTCGGAAGAGGTAATTCAAGAAGCGATTGATACCTGTCCGGTTGACTGTATTCACTGGCTAGATTATACAGAGTTGAAACAGCAAGAAGAAGAACGCCAGTATCAGGTAATCCCCATTGTTGGCTATCCTTTGGATCATGCGATCGTTACTGCTAACAAGCGTCGTCAAAAACAGCAGAAGCAACAGAAAAAACAACCATAATTTATACAAAAGGGCTGCTAGATGCAGCCCTTAATTTTTATTTAAGTGAGTTATGTTGCGATAATAATTGCTCAACTTTAGCTTCTTCAATTTTGGAAGTTAATCTTTTAGATTCGTGAAAATCTCTTTGTGCTTTTGCCAATGTAAACGTAGAACCAACTGAGAACGCCATCCCCATACCCATAAAGCCTTTTATCCAGTTATCTGCGGGTAGGTTAACAATCCCAACAGTTGTCATGCCAATTGAAAGCCCAAAAGCAGCCCAAGTTTGAAATATCCAAGCGGCGCTATCTCTTTGAGGATGAATTTGTTGCATAAAATATCCCGTTTTTAAAGTTTCTTGGTGAAGTAGGTAATGCTTTGATAGTAAATTTACATCTACCTCAAGTAGTAGGCGGGTGGACAGTTTTTTAACTGGCTCAAGAGATATTAACAATAGAGATTAGTCGAGCTATTTTAGTAACTCAGGGCTTAGTCTAACCTGCGAATGAGTATTAATATGTTAAAATAATTTACATTTGTTAATATATAGTTATACGAAGATAGTAAAAATCATGCAAGACTCACCTAAAGTAATTACACCTCCGATTATGGATGCCGCAGATCGGAACGCTTGGAAAACTGGCTTTACTCCACAAGCTGAAATCTGGAATGGTCGTTTAGCAATGCTTGGTTTTGCAATAGGGATAATCATTGAATTAACTTCTGGTGATGGAATTTTACATTTCTGGGGTTTGATGTAGGTTAAAAGTTAGGACTTACGCAGAAATCATCCTTGATATCAGGGCGGGTTTATGTAGATCAATGGTTTGGAAGAATAGATTTTTGGTGCAACCCGCCCCTACAAGCAATGAATAAAAAAAGCCCCCAGTTGGAGGCTTTTTTCATTAAGGAAAGAACTAAAGATCTAGAGAATGTAGAGCAATAGAAACAGAATAATCCAGACGACATCTACAAAGTGCCAGTAAATTTCTGCTGCTTCCACGCCAAAGTGATTCTCACTGCTGTAGTGGTCTTGTTTGAGCGATCGCCACAATACAGCCAAAATAAGTATTAGACCAAAAGTAACGTGCAAACCGTGAAAACCTGTCAAAACGTAAAATGTGCTGGCAAACAGGTTAGTAGTGAGACTAAATTCTAAGTGGAAATACTCATAAAGCTGACCAACTAAAAAAGCTGCGCCCATCAAAGCAGTTACAGCAAACCAAGTTCTTAAACCTGCTACGTTGTTCTTTTTAATCGCGCTGTCTGCTTGGTGGATGATAAAACTGCTGGCAATAAGAACTATTGTGTTCAATCCAGGCAGTAAAAGTTCTAACTCCGGGGTTCCTTCGGGTGGCCAAGTTGGTGTGACAGCGCGGAATGTTAAATAGGCGATAAATAAGCCCATAAAAATCATTCCTTCAGCAACCAAGAATACAATCAATCCAAAAATCCGAAAATCGGGATGTTCTTCGTGATGAGTATGTGTTGTCTCAGCTTGATGATGATAATTAAGCTCAGTCTTTGCGGGGTCAATTGTTGAACCTTGCATGAATCTCTAGTACCTCTTAAGTAAAAAATTCATTTATTAGCAGTTAGCTATTAGCCGTCAGCAATCAGCGTTCAGAAATAGACCTGTCTTGAAAATTGGGAGGAGGGAGGAGGGAGGAGGGAGGGGGGAGGAAAATTTTTGATAGCTGATAGCTGATAGCTAAATTATTCGCGATTTTGACTTTCGCCTTGGCGGTCATCAGGATGAATGGCAACCGCAGGGTCGGGATCAGCACGTAATACCGAACTAGGACCAGCAGACAAAACTGGATCTTTAGCCTCAGACATAGCTACATTTACTTCAGTACTGCGATCGCCTATACCGTAGTCATAGGGGCCAGTCCTCAACACAGGTATCACTTCAAAATTCTCAATTGCTGGGGGTGAACTTGTCATCCACTCCAGGGTTAAAGCACCCCAAGGATTCTCACTAGCTTTCGCTCCATACATCCAACTCCATATAGCATTCACTAAGAAAGGAATTGTCGAAACAGCTAGGATGTAGCTACCAACGGTGCAAACTAGATTGAGATTGGTAAATTGGGGGTCGTACATGGCGACGCGCCGAGGCATTCCCAATAGTCCTAACTCGTGCATTGGTAAAAATGTCAGATTGAAGCCGAAATAAGTCAGGACAAAGTGAACCTTGCCCCAAGTTTCGTTGAGCATCCGCCCGGTCATTTTCGGGAACCAGTGGTAAATACCAGCGTAAATTCCGAAAACGCTACCGCCAAAAAGAACGTAGTGCAGGTGAGCGACGATGAAATAGGTGTCATGGACGTGAATATCGAAGGGAACCGCAGCAACCATAACTCCGGTGATTCCGCCGACGACAAAGGTGGAAATTAAACCCATTGAAAATAACATGGGACTTTCCAAACGGATTTTACCGCCCCACATGGTTGCTAACCAGCTAAATATCTTAATTCCAGTTGGTACGGCAATAATCATGGTGGTGATCATGAAAAACATCCGTAACCAAGCTGGGGTTCCACTGGTAAACATATGGTGCGCCCAGACAATCATGCCTAAGAAGCTGATTGCCAAACTGGAATATGCGATCGCTCTGTAACCAAAAATTGGCTTACGAGAATGTACAGGAATAATTTCTGAGATTGCCCCAAAAAAAGGCAAAATCATAATGTAAACCGCAGGGTGAGAATAAAACCAGAACATATGCTGGTATACAACTGGATCGCCACCACCTGTGGGGTTAAAAAATGCTGTTCCTGCTAATAAGTCAAATGCTAATAAAATCAAGGCTCCTGCCAAAACAGGTGTGGTAAGTATTACCAGCCCCGAAGTTGCCAACATTGCCCAGCAGAACAAGGGCATTTGATTCAACCCCATCCCTGGCGCACGCATTTTTAATAGGGTAACGAAGAAATTTAGCGCACCCAAAATTGAAGCAGTACCGAGCAATAGCAGGCTCAATATCCAAATTGCTTCTCCCCCTTTGTTCCCCATCAAACTTAAAGGAGGGTAGGAAGTCCAGCCGGATTGCGCGGAGCCAATAAAGAAACTACCAACTAATAACAAACCCGCAGGGGGAACAATCCAAAAAGCAACAGCATTTAAGCGAGGGAACGCCATATCCCTTGCGCCAATCATCAATGGCAACAGGAAGTTAGCAAAACCTCCCGTTCCCGCAGGAATTATCCACAGGAAGATCATGATCGTTCCGTGGAGGGTAAATAAGCTGTTGTACACATCTGGTGTAACTAAGTCAGGATCAGGGGTTGCCAATTCTGTACGAATGGCTGTAGCAAGCGATCCCCCAATCAAATAGAAGAAAAATCCTGTGACTAGGTATTGGATTCCAATTACCTTATGGTCAGTATTAAAAGTAAAGTAGTCTCGCCAATTTCTCTGCCCAGGTTCTGTACTGTGGGCAGGTAGATTAGCAGTTTCTTGTAGTTGTGCTTGTGTCATAACAAAAGAATTCAGCAGTCAGAATTAAGAACTCAGAAGCTCTTTGGGATTGTAGAGCGCAGCTAAGGAATATTAGTGATGATGAGTAGCGTGTATTTGCTGTAGTGTTTCTGATGTGATCCCCATTTCATTAGCATAGGGATTCAAGTACTCACCTTCAGACAAGGTAGCAGGATTAACCGCCACAGCTTGATTTAAGTCTGGGTTGTTTGCTACTTCCTGCTGACTTTGCACCCAGGTTTGGTAATCCTCTGGTGTGTGAACAATCAGCCTAGTGTTCATTGCTCCGTGATAGGCTCCGCACAATTCAGCGCACCTGATGGGATACTCGCCTACTCTTTGAGCCGTAAAACGTATTTCAGTGGTGCGACCTGGAATTGCGTCTTGTTTTAGCCGTAGTTCGGGAAGCCAAAGGGCGTGTATGACATCAGCAGCAGAGATATTTAGTTGTACTTCCTTACCTGCGGGAATATGCAACTCGCCAGAAGTTATAGAAGTGTCAGGGTAGTTAAAAATCCAGGCAAACTGGAGACCATTAACATTAACAACTACATCTGCTGTTCTGCCGATATTTTCTGGTGAAGCACCGACACCGACGGCTATCAGTTGCGAAGTGTGTTCATTTTCTTCTGTAGAACCAGGAAGTGTTGCTGCTATAGCTGCTCCCCGCATTTTACTGGCTGTGTGCATGGCATGGGGATCACCACCTGCCATTGGGTCAAAACCACCCATAGAGTTGTAAACTTCAAAACTGTAAATCGAAAGCCATGCAACGATTACAGCAGGAATGGCAGTCCAAAGAATTTCTAAGGGAACATTGCCATGAATCGGGGGGCCGTCGGTATTATCATCTTTTTTCTTCCGAAATCTAATTGCGGAGATAATGATTACTCCTTGAACAATGAGGAATATTCCTGTGGAAATAGTCATCATTGTGTTAAACAAGCCGTCTACTTGAGCAGCTTCATTAGATGCCGCTATTGGCAGTAGACCGTGATTTTGACCATACCAGAGGCTGATCAGCGTCAGCAAAACGCCGACAATAAGGGTAGATATAGGACTTGGTATTTTCACGATTTTTGAGAATTTCCTACAAAACTGCTTTAAAAATAACCAAGATTGATACCTGGGTAAATTTTGCCTATGAAGACGGTTTGAGCGTTATGGCAGTTAGCTTTGGGCTATGAGATATTCACGGGCAGCATTATGGCTATAGTCTTGATGTTTTTCAATATCAAGCTGACTGAGTAAGAGCTAACTACCTACTTCTACGGTAAAACAGTTAACAAACACTCGGTGGTATATTGGTAACTCTTTAGAATTTTCTTTGAGATCACCTTCAACTTTGTCAGCGTAGGCTATATAGCAAACAGATTCAAGACAACTCCTTTAAAATTTTAAGAAAAGTCAAATTGATATAAGCAATCGTAATCTAGTGCAATTTTATGGGACACTCCTCCAATCGGAAGAAATTCCAAAGGAAGATTTCTATCTCAGGCTAACGTACTTAAAGTGGTAAAGGATATAACTATAGCTTCGAGGCTAGAGTGCTAGTGTGGGAATGAGCAGGTACTCTTAATTGGTTAATTTAAGTAAGATTTAAGATTTATTAGGTTGGCAATATGGCTAATTCGGTGTTACCACAGCAAGCTGCAACAAGTAGCGAATCCCAACCAAGAGAACGCATTCGCCGTTTGGTATGGAAAATTGCGATCGCCACTTTGATATTAATGGCTGTGGGTAGTGCAACTCGCGTGATGAATGCTGGTTTAGCTTGCCCTGACTGGCCTTTATGTTACGGGCAGTTAGTACCTAGCCAACAAATGAATTTGCAGGTATTTTTAGAGTGGTTTCACAGGTTGGATGCGGCATTGATTGGCTTGAGTGCGATCGCTCTAGCTGGTTTATCCTGGTGGTATAGGCGATCTTTACCTGCTTGGCTACCTTGGGCATCAACTTTTGCGCTGTTTTTGATCGTCTTCCAAGGAGTCTTAGGGGGGCTGACAGTTACACAACTGCTGCGCTTTGATATTGTTACCGCGCACTTAGGAACCGCGCTGTTATTTTTTATCACCTTGCTAGTAATTGGTGTTGCTTTGATGCCTTACCAAGGTACGGGCGCAACCGGAAAGTTAGGTTGGGTAAGCTTAACTGCTGCTATTTTGGTTTATATCCAAAGTTTACTAGGTGCATTGGTAGGATCTAGTTGGGCAGTACATCAATGTTTTGGCGCATCGCAGTTATGCGCGGTGATGAATAGTCATATTGCTGGGGTTGTTCCTGCAAGTATTGGAACTTTGGCAGTTGTGATCATGGCATGGCGGACACCTGCACTACATCCACTACTAAGAAAACTAGCTAACATTGCTGGTGGGTTGTTGGTACTGCAAATAGTTTTAGGCATCGCTACTTTCCGCTTACACCTCCAAGTAGAACCGTTGACAGTATCTCATCAAGCCGTTGGTGCTACGTTACTTGGTTCACTGGTGATGTTTACTGTTTTGGCATTTCGCGATCGCGCTCAAGGCTATAATTATCAGGCTTATAACTCTGTCGATGAATCTAAAACTAATTTGTCAGAGGTTCCTAAACTCTTTAGTTAGACAGATAAAACCGCAGTTGAACCATGACTAAATTAAGTGCAATTACCTAGCTGCGTGTTGTTTTAAATAAAGGATAAGGTACAAATAATGACTGGGACGAGTATCTCTCGCCAACATCAAAACTTTTTAGAAGTAATTGAAAGCTATTACCAATTAACAAAGCCTCGGATTATCCCATTACTGCTAATTACAACCGCAGCCGGAATGTGGATGGCTTCAGATGGACAAGTTGATCCTATTTTACTTTTGGTGACGCTAACTGGTGGTACTTTAGCTGCTGCATCTGCCCAAACGCTGAATTGCATTTATGACCGTGATATTGATTATGCAATGGAGCGTACTCGTAAGCGTCCTATTCCTTCAGGTAGAGTACAACCGCGTGATGCTTTGCTATTTGCGATCGCACTTGGTAGTCTTTCTTTCACCATCCTCACAGTTTTTGCTAATTTGCTGAGTGCTTTATTAGCCATGTCTGGAATTGTTTTCTACATGGCAATTTATACCCACTTACTCAAACGTCATACTACTCAAAATATTGTGATTGGTGGTGCAGCAGGGGCAATTCCAGCGTTAGTAGGTTGGGCTGCGGTTAGGGGCGATTTAAGTTGGGAACCTTGGTTATTATTTCTGATTGTGTTTATTTGGACTCCTCCCCATTTCTGGTCATTAGCGTTAATGATTCGAGATGATTACGCTAAAGTAGGCGTTCCCATGTTGCCAGTGGTTGAGGGAGAAGTTGCAACTACAAAGCAAATTTGGATCTACACATTAATTATGGTTCCACTAACCTTGTTGCTGGTTTATCCTTTAGGAGCAACAGGGGTACTTTATGGGATAATTGCTACTGTTTTAGGGGTAGTTTTTATTAAGAAAGCATGGCAGTTATTACAAGCACCGACTGATAAACAGGTAGCGCGATCGCTGTTTAAATTCTCTATCCTTTATATGATGCTATTGTGTACGGCGATAGTAGTAGATAGTTTGCCAGCTACACATCAAGTTACAGCATTTTTTGCTGAACATCTTAACACTGTCATTAGTGCAATTTCCTAATCTAATGATATTGCAGGGGGAAATTGAGGCTAAGATACAAAAACCCGCTTAAGCGGGTTTTTGTATTTTTATTAAAATCATAAATTTTTATTACTTACAGATATACAAAATAAGTATTTATTTTATTGCTTTTGCTGCTCACCTGTGGTTTCTGTAGTTAAAATTTTTTAAAGTAAATTTTAACGTCTTTTTCAAATGTTTATTAATTTATCTCCTATTTTAGCAAAACCACTACTTAATACAGTAGCTAAAACTCCCGTTTGCACATGACCATAATGCTGTTTCAATTTTGTTAAAAGTGGTAAATCTAATTCCCCTTTTTCAGGATGGACATTAATATTTAAGCAACGGTTAATCGGAGCAGTAATTTTAATTTTAGCTGTTCCCAGCATAAATTCTTGCCCTACCCACTTAAATTCTTCCCAAGGTTCTACCCCTTCTAGAACAACATTGGGTCGAAATCTTCTCACATCAACTTGTTGTTCTAGTAAATCACTGAGTGCATTTAATGTACCTTGACTTAGTAAGGAAATATGCACAGGTTCTCGGTCTGGATAACGAGCACTACCGTTACTATCTCCGACAAAACGTAACGGCGCATGATCTGGATGTCTCGCTAATTCGCTAGATGTTAATCCTGCTAAATAACCCGTGAAAAACTTACTAATATTATCACGTCCAACTTCAGTATTAGTGGCACTCACTAAAAGTTTTACTCCATGACGTTTGACGGTCAAAAGAGCAGTTTCAACATCGTAATGACACGATAATCCTGCTAAACCTGCCCAATCATTTTGGACGGCAAAATGCTTTTTTTTCATCCAAGGAACAACAGCTTCACCAATATCTGTAAGATTATCATCATACATTAGAGCAAAAGTGCGATCGCCTGGAATACCATGCCCTTCTTTCAGAAACACAGACTCACAAGCATGAGGGGTAAGCCCTTTGATGTAGTAAGTAAAAAGTTGCTTAATAGTAATCTTAGACATTTAAGTTCTCTATTTTGGTAGCAGTATAAGCTAGGTAGATATAAATATAAAGCAAAACTCCCATCTTTGTTAACAGAGAGGGGTTATAAATAACACACTATACACAAGCTTATGCCACAATAAACAAAAACAAAAGCGGCTCATAAAACCGTATACAACGTTTTGGACAACTAAAAAAACTGTAGTGTGGTCAATACATCATAGAACAAAGCCTGGGACAAGGCTGCTTGGGGATTATCTATACAGGAGTAATTATGGAGTTGAAAAAAAGTATTAAAGCGTTTATTTATCTAGGGGAACAACGAGGTTATGTTGCAGAATGTTTAGAAATATCCGTAGTAACTCAAGGAGATACATTGGATGAAGTTGTAGACAATTTGCGCGAAGCAGTAACTTTACATTTAGAAGGAGAAGATTCTGCTAAATTTTGCTTAGTTAAAAATCCTTCACTAATAGTAACTTTGGAATTACAGTTATCGTAAGAGATCTATCAGACATAATATTACCGATGAAAGGTAATATACATTGATAGGAGATAGGGTTGTTAAGAATGTCCCTACACCCTACCCCCTAAACCATTTTTTTTAGCTACAGTTACTATGAGGCGGGGTTCCTCGATAAATTCGTTCCCAGGTTGAACCTGGGAACGAGGAGCGAAGATATGGGGTAAGTTCAGTTTTACTCGCTACGCAGCTAAATCAGGAAACACTTCTTGCACCGCAGGATGAACTATACGATGATGCTGTACATTCACACCTTTAGCTAAAGCTTGATCAACTTCTAAAGCTTTGATTCCATGATGAGCTAACTTTAATACATAGGGTAAAGTACTATTATTTAAAGCTTGCGTGGCTGTCCAAGGTACTGCTCCTGGCATATTTGGTACGCCATAATGTACAACTCCTTCCTCTATATATATAGGATGAGTGTGAGAAGTCGCTCGTAATGTCTCTATACATCCACCTTGATCTACTGCGACATCCACAATTACTGAACCAGGACGCATTTTTTCGACTAAACTACGGTCAACAAGAATAGGCGCACGCCGACCTAAAACTAATACTGCACCAATTAGTAAATCTGCATCTGGTACAAGTGCTTCGATGTGTAATGAGTTACTGTAAAGCAGTTCTACTCTAGAGCCAAATAGTGTTTCTAAATAGGCTAATCTTTCTACGTTGACATCTAAGATTTGAACTCTCGCACCAATACCAATTGCCATTCTTGCAGCTTCAGTACCAACTACGCCGCCGCCTAAAATTACCACGTTTCCAGGTCTAACCCCTGGAACTCCTCCTAAAAGTACGCCTCGTCCTCCTTGTTGACGTTCGAGAAACCTCGCTCCAAACTGCACAGCCAAACGCCCAGCAATAATACTCATGGGAGTTAGGAGAGGCAGTTTGCCATCTGGTAACTCAACTGTTTCGTAGGCGATCGCAGTTATGCCAGAATCTATTAAATGCTCTGTTAAATTCCTTGCTGCGGCTAAGTGCAGGTAAGTAAATAACAACTGACCTTTCTCCATAAAGTGGAATTCTGGAGTCTGTGGTTCTTTTACTTTCACCACCAATTCTCGATTCCAAGCATCAGCCGCACTCTCAACAATCTTAGCTCCTGCCTGGATATAATCTTGATCTGTGAAACCCGAGCCATTACCAGCGTTTGTTTCTACAAACACGGAATGACTTCTTTCACTTAAAACTCTCACGCTACTAGGACTCAACCCCACCCGAAACTCTTGATCTTTAGTTTCCTTGGGAACGCCAATTTCCATCTGGATACCTCTCGATTACCCATTCGTCCTGTATCTAGCTTAATCAATAGAGGCTGGGATCGCCTATTTTCGTTATGAAAATTATCTGCTGAAGGTCTATTTTGCCGTTGACATCTGGTTAAGAGGCATAAAATAAGACAAAATAGATCTAGATAGTAACACTTTGTAACTAAAATCCCAGACTAGATGACCACACCCCAACCAACGACACTTCCTAAATTAGAAGAACCCAAATTTGGCTTTAACGATTATGCAGAACGCTTAAATGGTCGGGCTGCAATGATTGGCTTTACTATTATGCTAGTGATTGAATACATTACAGGTAAAGGGGTGCTATCTTGGCTAGGTTTGCAGTAGCAAATTTGGTTAGTACAAGGCAGAATAACGTGAAACAACTGAGGCACTCCCATCATCTAAGTGAGGGGGAGTGCTAAGTGCTGGTATTTAAAAGATTTGTGAGCCGAAAATGGTAATTAGACCATTGTAGATCACAGAATAATCGTAGATTAATCTAATAGTGGTAACTAGAATGAATGTTTTATGGACTCGGTTTTTAAGATCCACTTACCGTAAGGAACCTATTTCCAGCTTTATCTTAATTGCTGGTTCTGTAGATGCGGTAATTGGCGGAGTTGATCAAAGCTGGTCTTTGTTAAGCTTTGGTATAGCTACAGTAGGAGTGGCGATCGCACTGCGTTGGTGGCATACTCAGCAGTACGAAATAGAAGCACCCGAAAAACAACCCAAATATTTTCTCACTTCTACCTCTTCTAGTCCTGCTTTACCAGTATTAAGTGAGCATAAGCGCCAACCACCCCGCTAAATTTAATTCAACTAGCGCAGCCAATCAAAATGGTTTCTGTTTCTGTTACATTGCTGAAAATTGGCGAAGTTGCCATTCGTAGTGGTATACCAGTGAAAACTATTCGCTACTACGAAGATATTGGTTTGTTAAAATCCACAGTTCAACGTTCCGAATCAGGATACCGTTTATTTAGTAGCCAAGTCCTCAATAGATTGGCATTTATTAAACGCGCTCAATCTTTAGGACTCAGCTTGACTGAAATTCAGGAAATTTTAAACATCCACGATTCAGGTCAATTGCCTTGTGGTGCAGTAAAAGAGCATTTAGAAGCTAAGTTAGAAGCGATCGCTTTTCAAATTGAATCTTTAGAAATTTTCCAGGCAGATCTGCAAGGATTACTTTATGGTTGGGAAGAACAACCGCCAGATCATCTAATTGCCCACACTATCTGCCCAAATATTCAATTAAATTTATGAAACCTACCATCCCTTACACTTGCAGATGGACAAACTCTTGCTAGTTCTAGTCGAGATGGTGTAAGACTTTGGGATTTGAGAAGCGGTGTAAGGATAACTAGGTTAACTCAACATTCAGACTGGGTGAGTTCTGTTGCTTTTAGTCCTGATGGCAAAATACTGGCTACTGGTGGCTTAGATCAGTTAATTAATGTTTGGCGATACGATGGATTGATGATGCCAAAAACTTCTAAGTAGTTAGCTTGGGAAGAAACTGCTGATTGGGGATTGGCGCTCCGCGCAAGCTACGCCATAATTGGTCAATTCTCTGATCGAAATCGGAGTTGGAGGTGAAGTAGTGCCAGTAAATGCAGATAAACCGCACTTGTGGAAGTTAGATATAGCCCACTCAGTTGACTTCTACAATAGTTGGTTTATGCAATTTGCTCCTCAAGCTTACCGCGACACTCGCCTTTCTACTACTATTCAAGTCGAGTCAGCATTGCAGTGGACAACTAATCTCACTAACATCACCCCAGATGTACTGCGACAGCATCCCTCCGTGTTGCCCATTTTACGCATGGCGGCAGCACCGCCTATTGCTCGCGATCGCCTGATCGGGTTAGCTGGAGTATCGCCCAACCTTGTCAAAAATATGGAAGAGCAGCAGCGCCTCCCACCCAGGATGAATAGTGCCACTCTTGATGCTGAACTGATGAAAATCAGTCAAATTATTATGCGGCTGACCGACAAAGACATTTTCTCTTGGCTAGATACTAGGCAACCGCCTACTGATGCAGAAGTTCATAGAGCAGCTACCATTGTTGCTGACCGTCTTTGTGGCGCGGTATCTGACCCGATTATTCGTAATGCTCAGGAGCGTAGACAGCTTGCTACAATCAGGCAATGGTTGGAGCAACGTGGTTACTCATACATTGGCGCAGGAACTGGGTTAAGTTTTGAGAGAATCCAACCTGGAACTTTTGCGTTTCGCCTGAATATTCCGGTACTTTTACAGGGAGGCAGCAAGCAAGTTAATATCCCAATTGATGTTGTAGTCATGCCGCTTCAATCCAATTTTGGTCAGTTACCGTTGTTAATTGAGGCAAAATCAGCAGGGGACTATACTAATCCCAATAAGCGACGCAAAGAAGAAGCGATTAAAATTGCTCAATTAAAAAGTAACTACGGCGATAATGTTCGGTTTATTTTGTTCCTTTGCGGTTATTTTGACAGTGGTTACTTGGGCTATGAAGCTGCGGAGGGTATCGACTGGTTATGGGAACATCGGATTGATGACTTGGCACTATTTGGATTATGACAATAACAAAAGCCAATGAAGAAGCGCGGGCTTTCCTGAACCAGCGACTTAACGAAGCGAAGACTCAAACTGAGCGTAATAAGTTGGGTCAGTTTGCTACACCGACTACTCTGGCTTCAGATATTGTGAAATATGCCAAGACGCTACTACCATCAGATATCAAAATTAATTTTCTTGACCCAGCTTTCGGCACTGGCTGTTTTTACTCAGCATTATTGCAGCAATTTCCTATCTCACAAGTTACTAAAGCAGTCGGATACGAAATTGACCCCCACTATGGGGATGAAACTATAAAGCTTTGGAAGAACACTTCCCTACAGTTACATATCACTGACTTCACTCAGACTACACCTCCTAATTCTGACCAAGGAAAAGCTAATTTGCTGATTTGCAACCCGCCCTATGTTCGACACCATCATTTGAGTAGGGTTGAAAAGGTACGACTGCAACTGTTAACAGAACAAATATCAGGAATAAAACTCAGCCAGTTAGCTAGCTTTTACTGCCATTTTTTGTGTATTTCGGATGCGTGGATGGCTGAGAATTGTCTAGCCGGATGGCTAATTCCTAGCGGATTTATGGATGTGAATTACGGACAGCAAGTGAAGGAATACTTGCTAAGTCGCGTTACTTTGCTCAGAATTCATCGTTTTGATCCTATTGATGTGCAGTTTGAAGATGCACTGGTATCGTCAGCAGTTGTTTGGTTTAAAAAAGCCAAACCACCAGCTAATCATATTGTTGAGTTTACCTATGGTGGCAGCCTGACAAAACCTAATATTTCTCAGATAGTTTTATTGAAAGAACTACGTGAAAAAACTAAGTGGACTCGGTTTGGGTTAGTTTATAATGGCAATGGTTCTACTTCTAAGTCACTAAAGTTATCTGATTTATTCACGATTAAAAGAGGATTGGCAACAGGAGCTAATCAGTTTTTTATACTTACACCCAACCAAATTAATAGTTACCAACTACCGTTTGAGTTTTTAAAACCAATTTTGCCCAGCCCAAGAGTTCTATCATTTGATGAAATTGAAGCGGATAGTGAGGGAAATCCTCTTCTCAATCGCAAACTATTTCTATTAGCGTGCGATTTACCTTTATCTGCTGTGAAAATAAAATATCCGTCGCTTTGGGAATATTTGCAGATGGGGGTAGAGCAAGGAATTAGCGATCGCTACCTCTGCAAGCATCGCTCTCCCTGGTATGCTCAGGAAAAGCGTCCTCCTTCCCCCTTCCTCTGCACCTATATGGGTCGTCAATCTAGTGGTAGAGGTAGACCTTTTCGATTTATCTTGAATCATTCAATGGCGACAGCTACCAATGTTTACTTGATGTTATATCCTAAACCCTCTGTAGCTAAAGCACTTTCAGATAAACCAGAATTGCTAAAACAGGTGTGGCAGGCGCTTAATCAGATTTCTAATGAGATGTTGATGGGTGAGGGTCGTGTGTATGGGGGTGGGTTGCATAAGTTGGAACCGAAGGAATTGGGTAATGCTTTAGCAGAAAAATTTATTGAAGTTTTACCTGCATTGCTTACCGACTAACCTTATTGTTTAACAAATGACTGCCTTAAAATTGTCCCAACTTTCCTATATTGTTCGCCAGTTAACTACTATAAAACTCTTAAAGAATCAATCGCTATAATTATGATGCGTCTATTAAAAAAAAGAGAGGGAAGTTAACCTTCCCTCTCTTTGCATCTTTGTTATTTTCTGCGTTATTCTCTCCTTTGAGCTTTTTCCGCAACATTTGAGCTTGTTTTTTGAGTTGTCGTTGCCGTGCAGAACCGCCTTTGCCTTTGTCGTTTCTTCCCTCTTTGCGGGGAGATTCCCAACGTTTAAGTTGTCTAGCCATAGCTAATTTTATGTATTTAGTAATTTTAATTGTAGCATATTGTTTGAAAAAGGCAGAGCCTTGATGAACTTGTTCCCAGGTTGAACCTGGAAACGAGGATACTCCTCTACCACCATTTAAACCATAGGTAGCAGATTCACCGCTAATCGCCCTCGGTTTATTGTTTTTTGTAACAAATTAATAAGGAATAATAAATTATTGGTTTACTATCTTATTTTTATGATTAATAATTATTCAGAAACAAAGAACATTTTAATAAAAGCTGTTTATATCTTTAGGAAGTGGCAAGTTTCAAAAATTAAATAATAAGCTTAAATTTTGAAAGCTAAATTTTGGCGCTTTAAAGCCTGAATTGCTGCTGATAGATAATTCCTAAATAGCAGCTAACTTTCAGGCTTGAAATAGATTTTTATTTTTGGTGTTGATCAACGGCTTGGGGTGTAACCCCAAGTTCGTCATGTGTTGAATTTAGTTAATGATACGTTATTGTGTTGAATTTGTTTTTTCTTCCTAATACCTGCATGATCCATGTTATTTTCTAAGCTGGTTAATAAAGCCAAAAAATTATTGCGGAAACTGACATTAGTACACCGCCTGGGTGTATTAGTGTTAGTGTTCTTAGGGTTAGTATTCATCCTGCCAGCCCTAACCCAGCAGCCAGTTACGCTTAATCTATTAATGACCGCGCCTGATGCTCAACCTTGGCAACAGGGACTGGTGAAAGATTTTCAAGAAAAAAATCCTGGTATTCGGATCAATATTGTTGAAGGTCCGAATGCAACGAATTTACTAGAAGACCTTTATAGTTCCTCTTTTTTACTGGGTGATTCTCCTTATGACCTAGTAAATATGGATGTCATCTGGACACCGAAATTTGCTGCGGCTGGGTGGTTGCTAGATTTAACTAACAAAGTTACTCCAAAAGAGTTGGCAGCATTTTCGCCTAAAGATGTGGAAGGAGGAACTTACGAAGGTAAGTTGTACCGGATGCCGATTCGTTCTGATGCTGCAATGCTTTATTACCGGAAAGATTTACTAGATGCAGCAGGTTATAAGCCACCAGAAACGTTTCAGCAGTTAATGGAAATTTCCCAAGCTTTGCAGAAGGATGACAAAATTGATTGGGGTTACGTCTGGCAAGGTCGCCAATACGAGGGATTGGTGGCGATGTTTATCGAAGTTATGCAAGGGTATGGAGGATTTTGGGTAAATCCGCAGAATTTGGAAGTGGGTTTGGATAAACCAGAGACATTAAATGCGATCGCATTTCTGAAAAATACCATCAAAGAAGGCGTTTCGCCTCCTGGTGTCACTACCTACCAAGAAGAAGAAACTCGCCGTTTCTTTCAAAGTGGAAAATCTGCATTCTTGAGAAGTTGGCCTTATGTTTGGCCTTTAGCTAATCAACCTGATTCAGCAATTAAAGGCAAAATCGGTATCACCACAATGGTACACGCCCCAGGTGAACAATCTGGTGCTTGCTTAGGTGGTTGGGGCTTAGGAATTGCCAAATCATCTAGACATCCAGAAGAAGCGTGGAAAGCAATTCAATATTTCACAAGTGAAGAAGCGCAAAAGCAATTTATTTTAAGTGCGGGTTATGTTCCTAGCCGCAGGGACTTATTTAAAGATCCAGAAATTGTTGCTAAATACGGTCACTATCCCAAACTCTTAGAGGTAGTAGATAGTGCTGTTTTGCGTCCGCCAATTGCTCAATATTCCCAAGCATCCGACATTTTACAACGCTATCTCAGCGCCGCACTAACTAATCGGATGACTCCAGAAAGAGCAATGAAAGCTGCGGCTGACGAAACACGGCGACTGCTGAATGCAGGTAAAGCCTAAAAACAGTTAGCTAAAACTTACGCACGATAACTTAATGACAAGGGTTTGAGGCTCTAAAGGAAATGATTTTTACTCAATACCTAAGTTTTATTAGCAAAACTTTTGTTACTGCCACAAAATATCTGCGTTAATCTGCGTTAATCTGCGGTTTATCTGCGTTCTTTAAAATCTTCACTCTCATTATCCGCCATCTCAAATCCTATGACGCACACGGATACCATCAGAGCAAGAGAACAGCGAACAGCTTGGATATTACTAATTCCAGCATTAGTCCTACTTGCGTTTGTCTTTGCCTACCCGATTGGACGAGCATTCTGGTTAAGTTTATTTACTAAAAACTTAGGAACAGAATTACAACCAGTTTTTTCTGGTTTAGAAAATTATGGAAGGATGGTTGGCGATGGTCGTTTCTGGCAAAGTTTTACTACATCAGCAATATTTACCACAGCATCCGTAGTTATTGAGTTATTCCTGGGCATGGGAATTGCTTTGGTTTTAAATCAATCATTTCCAGGGCGTAGTTTAGTCCGTACAACTGCCATCTTACCTTGGGCATTACCTACCGCTTTGATTGGTTTAGCTTGGGCATGGATTTTTAATGACCAATTTGGGGTAGTAAATGATCTTTTGCTGCGTTTGGGTTTAATTAAAACAGGGATTAACTGGTTAGGAGATCCGACGTTAGCAATGTTGGCTCTAATTTTTGCGGATGTCTGGAAAACTACGCCATTTATTAGCATTTTGCTATTAGCTGGGTTGCAATCAATTTCATCAGATTTATATGAAGCTCATGCAATTGATGGTGCAAGTCCTTGGCAGAGTTTCCGTCAAATTACACTGCCTTTATTGATGCCACAAGTTTTAATTTCCGTATTATTTAGGTTTGCTCAAGCGTTTGGAATTTTCGATTTAGTTGCTGTGATGACTGGTGGTGGCCCTGGTGGTGCGACGGAAGTTGTATCGCTATATATTTACTCTACCGTGATGCGCTACTTAGATTTTGGTTATGGTGCAGCATTAGTAGTAGTGACTTTCTTGTTGTTAATTTTAGCTGTGGCGATCGCAAGTTTTTTACTAAACAGAAGTCGCCACCACAATACCAAAACTATTTAATTGTTTTGATTTGATGAGTTGATTAAGTCCATAAATAATTTCAAATCGCCATGACTGTAATTACTGAACCAATAGCATCAACTCCTACTCCGCCAAGAAAAATAAACTTCTCCATAAAATCGATCTTGCTACCGATAGTAGTAGTGTTAGTGGTTGTTTTCTGCCTAGCGCCAGTTTTGTGGCAAGTCCTCACTTCCTTTAAGGTAAATGAGGATATTTCGGCGCTACCGACTGTTTATTTCCCCACACGATTTACCCTCAATCACTACATTGAGTTATTCGTGCGTCGTCCCTTCTGGCGTTATATCCTCAATAGTGCTTTTGTCTCAATCACCTCCACAGCCGTATCTTTAGCTTTGGGTGCGCCTGCTGCTTATGCCTTAGCACGGTTACGTCCTTGGGGTGACAAAGCTATCCTGGCAGGAATTCTGATTATTACTTTATTTCCTGGCATTTTGTTGTTCTTGGGATTGCTAGAAATAATCCAAACTCTCAGGTTAGCAAATAATTATCTAGCACTAATTATTCCCTACACTGCCATTAATTTACCCTTGACAATTTTGGTACTACGCAGCTTTTTTGAACAATTACCAAAAGATTTAGAAGATGCTGCCAAAGTTGATGGCTATAACACTTGGCAAATGTTCACCCAAATTTTATTGCCGATGACAGTACCAGCTTTGGTAACAACTGGAATTCTTACCTTTATTTTTGCCTGGAATGAATTTATCTTTGCTCTCACATTTATTACCCGTGAGGAGATGAAGACTATTCCGGTAGCTGCTGCACAGTTAGGCGGCACATCAGTGTTTGAAATTCCTTATGGCCCAATTGCAGCAGCAACAGTTTTAGGTACATTACCTTTAGTTTTACTGGTACTATTCTTCCAACGCAAGATAGTCCAAGGTTTAACGGCTGGTGCTGTTAAAGGATAATGGGCGAGGGATAAATTTTAAAAATTCCTTTGCGTACTTTGCGTTAAAAAACCAACTTTCGCAACCAAAATATTAACCTTCTGGTTATTCACTAATAAAAATCATGGCAAGACTAGAACTAATCAACTTAAATAAAACATATTCTCCTAAAGTTATCCCAGTTAAAGATATTAGTTTAACTGTAGAGAATAATGAGTTTTTGACTTTGTTAGGGCCTTCTGGCTGCGGTAAATCTACAACATTGCGGTTAATTGCAGGTTTAGAAGAAGTAACACGCGGTCAAATTATGATTGGAGGTGAGGATGTTACTAATAAACGACCAGGCGATCGCAATATTGCAATGGTATTCCAAAGCTACGCCCTTTATCCTCACATGACCGTTTATGAAAATCTTTGTTCAGGATTAAAACTTAAAAAAGTTGCTAGTGAAGAAATTAAAAGACGAGTAACAGAAGCAGCTAGAGTTTTAGGTTTAGACGAAGGTTTAATGAGTCGCAAACCTGGTCAACTTTCTGGAGGACAAAGGCAACGGGTAGCTGTTGGTCGTGCTTTAGTACGCAGTCCCCATGTATTTTTATTAGATGAACCTTTAAGTAACTTAGACGCACTGCTACGTGAAAAAGTTAGAGCAGATATCAAAGAATTATTCGCCGCGCAAGGTGTTCCAGTAGTATACGTTACCCACGATCAAACAGAAGCTATGACGCTTTCTACTAAAGTAGCTGTGTTAGATCAAGGATACGTCCAGCAATTAGATTCACCTGAACGCATTTATAGCCATCCAGCTACTCAATTTGTTGCTGGATTTGTAGGCAGTCCGCAGATGAATTTGTTAACTCTGCGTTGTGAAGGGCGTAACGCCATGCTAGGTGATTTTGGTATAGCATTACCAGGATTTGTAGACAGTGTACTACCTAATGTAGTGTTAGGAATCCGTCCTGAAAATGTCCGTATTGCTAGATTAGAAGATACACAAACTGTAACAGGTAAAGTATTTTTGGTAGAAAATTTAGGAATGCACTATTTAATTAGTGTGCGAGTTGATGATGCCCAAGGAAACTCACCTACTGTGCGGGCTTTAGTACCCTTAGATCAACCTTGGAGTAATGAGCGAATTACACTAGCCATACCACCAGAGAGTATTCACTGGTATGACCACCAAACAGGTGATTCACTTGCAAAGAAAAAAATGGGGCGTTGCTGAATCAAGGTATGAAAATAAAAATTTAACAATCTGAAGTATTGGTTATTTAATAGTTTAGCGATCGCCAACAAATAGAAATCATACCCAAAGTCAGCAACGCCAAAAATGGTAAGTGCGATCGCCTAATCAGCACAATTGGGCGATAATATTCAGTTCGGTAACAGACATCTGAAATAGAGAACAGTGAGACGAATCTTCACTGCTCTCTATTTGTGCTGGTATGAGCCTAAATTTCTAAGCTTTCTTGCGATTGACACTATACGTTTCAACATAAGATAATAATATACATATACGGGTACTATACGGGTTAACCATTTTATTTATGAACCTAAAATTAATTCATGCACCTTATTTCTATTCGCAACCTTCGTGCTGATGTTGCTCAATATCCAGATGCTCAGAAACAAATTGAGAACTGGAATACAGTTGTAAAAAATGCTGAATGGCAGAACTTAGAAGAAATTCGTAAGATCTATCGAGATGCTGAAGCGGTGGGAAATTTCACTGTCTTTAATATTAAAGGAAATGATTATAGACTGATTGTTGGCATTGATTATGAAAACCAAACTGTATAGTATAAATACTTTCTAACCCATGCAGAATATGACAAGGGGAAATGGAAAAATGACCCTTACTTTTGACAACACCATCTATGCCAATTTGATAGCGGAAGTTGCTCCTAAGATTATTGAAACTGAAGAAGAATATGATCGTGCGCTCTTGTTAGCAGAACAACTAACATTTGCTAAAAATCGTATTTAACGGTACATTTCCCAGATTGGTAGCTGACCATAATTTCACCGTATCATCCCCACTCGCCGAGGCAATTAGACGACCATTAGGACTAAAAGCAATGCCCCAAACAGGTGCTTTGTGTGCTTTCCAAGTTTTAATCAGAGTACCGCCAATACTCCATAGCGTTATATTGCCATCTACGCCTCCAGCAACAATAAAGCGACCATCAGGGCTAAATGCCAGACGATACACGGTAGCATTATTCTGTAAGGTTTTAAGTAACTTCCCATCTCGCTGCCACAGTTTAATAGTTCTGTCACCGCCACCAGTCGCAATTAAGCGATCGCTAGGACTAATATCGACAGTCAAAATACTATCCCGATGACCGATTAAACGATTAAATTCATTAGTGCCATAAACAGCTTGTCGTAAAGCCGCTTCTACTTGTGCGAGTGTTTTAGCATCTACATTTTTCAAGTTTTGCAGTCTGCGTTTGGCTTTAATAGCAATAACCATTGCATCTAACTGTCTATTAGATGCAAACTGTCCTTCTGAAGAAGAGGCGAGTGCTTGAATTTCGCTCATTCTGGCTTGCCTTTCGCTAATAGTAGATTGGCGATATTGCCAGAAAGCAACTCCCGCAAAACCGGAGGAGACAAGTAACGCTAAACTCACTGCACCTAATAAAATTTGTTGCAGTTTAGTGTTTTTCTGCTCTTGTACCAGACGCGCTTCTACTTCCTTGAGTTTTTCTGCTTCTAAAGTGCGTTGTACTTTTTGGCGATCGCTTTCTTCACTAGCAGCTAAAAACTGATAGTCTAAATCGCTCAAACTTTTACCGCGTGACCAATTTTGAGCATCATTTAAAGCTTGACCATGTAATAGCCGTGATTCATCCTTTTGTTCTGAATTTATCCAGGCATCAAAAGATTGTGAGTAAGGGCGGATTGCGCTTAATTGCTTCTCAACCCATGTGAGATTAAAAACTTCCTGATAAATGCGATTTTTGACCTTCAATACTCCGCCACGCCTGACAACTAAGCCACTTAAAATCAGTTCAGTTTGTTCCTGTGAGTCGTCACTAACAACTTCAGTATTTCGCAAGATATTTTGATAAATTCCCAATAATCTGCTACTTCTTTGCTCATTGACTAGCAAGCGATCGCGAATCGTTTTTAAGTGTTCTGGCTCGTCTTGGGACTCCCATTTATTGATCAGGCGATCGCGCACTAAGCTTTCAATCCAAAATGACTCTGTAGCTGGGGGAATCGTCAGCTTTTTGTCAACTATTTCTTGGGTTAAATTCCAAATTAAATCGCATAATTTCTGAGTCAAAAACGGTTGCCCATCTGTCCAAGCTAAAATTTCTCGCAATACAGCTTTGGCATTGTCAATCTGGGTAGCTAATCCCTGAATTAAGCGATCGCATTCTTCTAACTGAAATCCTTGTAACTCTATCGCTTTGCCAATATTAAAAGGAGTCCGTTTGCGGTCTTGGATTAAATTCGATGGAGTAGCAACACCAAATATCGCAAAGGTAAGCCGTTGATATTCAGGATCAATAGCTCTTTGGTTATAACAAAATCTAATTAAAGCAAAGAAATCATCAAGGGTAAAATTTAAACTGAGAATACTATCAATTTCATCAATAAAAATAAAAAGCTGCTCGTTTGGAAATTTTACTAACAAAACATCACGGATAAAGTGATGTAACTTTTGGATATCGGAAATATTTTCTTGTTCTTGCCACCAATTTTTATAATTAACTTTTCCAAATAACTTAAATCCGCGCCATAAATCTGCTACAACTCCTCGATACCACTGGGTTGCAGTGACATTTTCACTACCAATACTGGTAACATCAACAGTTGCACAGCGAAATCCCTCCCCTTGTAGTTGGTGCATCGTTTGCACTAACAGAGACGATTTACCCATTTGCCGAGAATTAAGCACGTAACAAAATTCTCCAGACTTTAAAGCTGTGTATAGCTCTAAGTCAGCTTGACGCTGAACATAAGTAGAGGCATCTGTTGGCAGACTTCCGCCAACTTGATAGGGATGATTTGAAAGCATCAAAGTTTGTTTTAAACTCTAAAATTTGGCATGGAACTGAGCGTTACGCGATCGCGTCCCTGTCGCTTCGACTCATATAAAGCTTTGTCTGTTGCCAATACCAATTCATCTATGCTGCTATTTAAATCAGGAATAATGCTGGCAACACCTAAGCTAATAGTGACTCCAGAATTACCAAGCATCAGCATCGCTATTTTAATCCGCGATCTAATCGCTTCACCTAATTGCATTGCTCCAGGTGAATTTGTTTTAGGCAAAACAATACCAAACTCTTCACCACCGTATCGAGCTACAAAGTCACTGGGACGCTTCACGCTTTGATGCAGTAATTGAGCCACTTGGCGCAAGCAATTATCACCTGCTAGATGCCCGTATGTATCGTTGTAATGTTTAAAATAATCAATGTCGCAAAGAATTAATGATAAAGGAGCAACTTCTCGCGCCATTCGTTTCCACTCATTTTGCAGTCGCTCATCAAAAGCACGACGATTCGGGATTTGAGTTAAAACATCTGTGTTTGCTAACTCTTGAAGTCTCTGATTTTCCTGTTCCAGTTGTCCAATACGACTTATATTAACAGGTTGCTCACTGCAAATTTTTTCTCTAAAGAATATTTGATATAGTTTGCAAGACAACTGGCAAGTATCCCCTGTTAATTTCACTAATCCCATACTGTCTAATTGATATGTCAGTGAGGGATCTAAGCAAATACCTTCCTCAGCTTTTACTAATTGCAACACATCAACTAATTCTGGGTGCTTTTGTATTCTCACCCAGCAACTTCGCAAATGATCGCTGTAAATTCCGGTTGGGGTAGTTGCATCCTGCAATACTTGGTCTAGTGTGAGGTTTTGATGGTGAATTTGATAAAAAGCTAAATGTACTAAATACGGATGCCCTCCCACCATCTCCATAAGTGAATCGATCTCCCTGTTGCTACAATTTAATTTGTAGCGACAAGCGAGTTCTTGCACTTGCTGGGCATCAAACTCTGGTAATCTTAGAGGCAACCCGACATTAAAGGGCGATTGTTCAATTTTAAGCGGGACATACACTTCTGTAGAGTGAGCCATCACCAGTCGCAGTTTTTGCCAGATGTGCGATCGCTTGGCTTGTTCGTGCCAAAATCGCAATAATGCCAAAAAATCTTGAGCAATAGTTGGATACTCAAATACCCGATTGACTTCATTTAAGATTAGGACGACAGGGGTTGCAAGTAGCTCTAATAAATAGTTTTCAAAGTAAATAGTACAACTTACCTTACTGCCGATGTCTTCATCCCAGTAATCATCTAGATTTGGATCTACCCTAAGTTGCCTCGCCACATTGATAGAAAACCACCGTAGAAATTTATTCAAACTATCGAAGCAAGAGGTGTCAGCTTGTTGAAAGTCGATTGTTACAGTTGTATAGTTTAAAGTTGTAGCTTGATGAATAACCCGCAGCAACAGAGAACTTTTTCCCATTCTTCTCGATGCTTTAATGCGGAGTAAACTCCCAGGTTTTTCAATTTCCGCGTAAGCGCGAGTCTCAATAGGAGGACGCTCGATATAAAACTGAGAATGAAGCGGGACTGGACTACCAGGAAATTCTAAATCTGCGACTATTCCCGTTGTGTTTGATGAATACATTGTTGTTTCTAGAATTGGTGAATAGATTGTCGTTTGTCAAGATGCTATATAAACACAACGTATATTTATTTTTTTATATATAAAAATAACCGTAAAAACACATAAGTATTAAAATTAATTCTAACTATTATGTAAGGACATACTGTTTTTCATAACTAATTGAGAGTTGACTATATGTACTAATGTATTTTTTCACATTAGTCTCAAAAATTTTACCGTGAAAATACTGAATTTTTTGAGGTCTTTAGGAGGCTAAATATTTAAACCGGATAGAAAAAATACATATTATAGCAAACAAATGTATAAATAATTACATTTGTTTGCTATAATATGTCCTTAACTTTTTTATTAGCTCGTTGGAGTCAAAAACTCAAAATGTCACACTGTCAGAAAGTATTATTTGAAGATATTCCTTGATGCAGAGATTGATTACAACGCAAGATAGACCGAAATTTGATTTATCGAATGCTACCTTATAAATAACGATAAATTAATAATTAATTACATCTTATACATAAACTATATACAAATACCTCCAACTTTTTGATAGAGGTATTTGTATACTTAATTGAATATATATTACAAATCATTTAAATGAAATAAATAAAATTAAATATTTATCAAACATTAAAGCAGCAATTTCGATAATATATAAGTAAATAATTTTATTGATGGTGTATATCAAGGCACTAAACAATTTAATATAGTACAGGATTTGCACAGGTAAAGACGTGAATTATATAATTCATCCTTGAGGTAGAATAACTGTGTTTACCAAATGTGCTGGGTAGTCTCTAGGAAGACAAAGACTTAAATTATCAGTTAATTAGATAATTTCTATAAAAATTATTTGTAGTTGATCATAACAAAGCCATCCTTTAGATAGAAGAAAACAATAGCCATTATAGTTAAACTCTTTTTTTAGCAAAGCAATTCAGCATTTTGTGATGTTGACAACGAATTAAATGCTACTGCAAACAGTTGTTGAGTAATGACATTATTAATGTAAATCATAGATTTTATTAATTTAACCAACATTAGCAAATTGCAGTAGATTAATTAATAATTGTCTCTGGATATTGCTGAATTACACTGCCTAACTTTTTTATTAAGCGTACTGTGAAAAATGCAGTAATAGATCCTAAAAATGCGTTTGATTGCTCAACAATCTTAGTTAATTAAAATCTGAGATTGTGTGTATAACGCCACCATATTAACTGGTATGATCCAGGATAACGAGGAGATATTTTTTTGGTTTTTAAGGATTTAAACAGGAGATAAACACAAAATTATGGCACAGGGGCAAGCTCTATTAAATATGAAAATCGGATCTAATTATCTCGGTGATAATCGCTGTGAATTTATCGTTTGGGCTCCAGAATTAAAAGAGGTAGCTGTAAAAATCACGGCTCCCCAAGAGCGGCTGCTACCCATGCAAAAAGATGAGGCAGGTTACTGGAAAGTTACGGCTGAAGGTATTAGCCCAGGAACGCATTATTTTTATAAGTTAGAAGGCGATGCTGAGAGACCTGATCCCGCGTCACATTTTCAACCAGAGGGTGTACATGGTGCTTCACAGGTAATTGATCACAGCACTATTCAGTGGAGTGATGATCAATGGTCTGGTGTACCTCTGGATGAAATGATTATTTATGAATTGCACGTTGGTACTTTTACCCCAGAGGGTTCTTTTGATGCAATTATTCCTCGGTTGCGAGAGTTGTATGAATTTGGGGTGAATGCAATTGAAATTATGCCAGTGGCGCAATTTCCAGGCGATCGCAACTGGGGTTATGATGGCACTTATCCTTTTGCAGTACAAAACTCCTATGGTGGCGTTGAAGGATTAAAGCGTCTAGTAGATGCTTGTCACCAACAAGGTATCGCTGTAATTATGGATGTTGTCTATAACCATTTTGGACCAGAAGGTAACTATATCAGTAACTATGGACCTTACTTTACTGCCACATATAAAACTCCTTGGGGGATGGCGGTAAATTTTGATGATAAGCGGAGCGATGGTGTTCGCAACTACTTTATCGAAAACGCTCTTTATTGGTTTGAAAATTGTCACATAGATGCTCTGCGTTTAGATGCGATTCATGCGATATATGACCTGGGAGCAAAACATTTTTTAGAAGAACTATCAGAAAGGGTTGAAACACTTTCTCAGCAGGTAGGTAGGAAACTTTATCTCATAGCTGAGAGCGATCTAAATGATGTTAGAGTAATACGCGATCGCACTCTTGGCGGTCATAGTATGGATGCACAATGGAGCGATGATTTCCATCATGCACTGCACACAATCCTCACAGGGGAAACTATCGGCTATTACAAAGATTTCGGGAAATGCGAACAGTTAGCAACTGCATTGAAAGAAAGCTTTGTTTATTCATGGAAATTATCGGCAAATAGAGAACGGTATCATGGTAACGATGCTAAAGATTTTCCAGGGCAACAATTTGTCATAGCCACCCAAAACCACGATCAAGTTGGCAACCGGATGTTAGGTGAAAGATTATCTAACTTAGTTTCCTTCGACGCTTTAAAACTAGCTGCTGCTGCATTGTTACTTTCACCTAATGTGCCAATGTTATTTATGGGTGAAGAATATGGGGAAGAATCACCTTTCCTATACTTTGTAAGTCACTCAGATCACGATTTAGTAGAAGCAGTCAGAAAAGGTAGAAAGGAAGAGTTTAAAGACTTTCATATTGAAGGAGAATTTCAAGACCCCTTTAGCCAAGAAACCTTTGATCAGTGCATCCTGAAATGGGAAAAACGCCAAGAAGGTAAAAATAAAGCTCTCTTAGAATTACATCAGCATTTAATCCAGTTACGCCGCACAATTCCTGCGCTTAAAAGCTTGGATAAGCAGAATCTAGAAATATCTTGCAGTGAAGCAGACAAGCTTATACAAATGCGACGCGGCAATCAGGAGAGTGAGATATTTTGTGTAATGAATTTTAGTAAGCAAGATGTCACCTTCAAACCTGATGTAGCTGATAGTAGCTGGAGCAAGATTTTAGATTCTGCTGATGAAAAGTGGTTTGGTGCTGGAGCAAAATTACCAGAACAGTTAAATTCTGGGCAGGAATTTACTATTCCGCCTCTGAGTTTTGCCTTGTTTGGTAAATAGTTAATTAACCGCAGATGAACGCAGATGTCACTTCTTGCATTAGTCTAATTTTAGGTAATTAACCACAGATGGACACAGATAAACACAGATGAATCAACTGATTTTATCCAGAAGTTTAATTAACTTTTTCAAGCAATTATTTATTGTATCTGTGTTTATCTGTGTTTATCCGTATTCATCTGTGTTCTCATCTTAAATCATTGAAACTCACAAATAACCCCCATAAAGCTTAGGAGTTAAAACTTAACCATGCGTATTCCCACCTCTACTTATAGAATACAGTTTAATTCTGCTTTTACCTTTAATGATGCTCAAAAAATCATTGATTATTTAGCAGAATTAGGTATTTCCGATTTCTATGCTTCTCCTATATTTAAAGCGAGAGCAGGTAGTACTCACGGTTATGATATTGTCGATCCAAACCTACTAAATCCTGAATTAGGAACAGAAGAAGAATTTGAATCCTTAGTTAGCAAAATTCAGCAGGATGGGATGGGGTGGTTGCAGGATATTGTTCCTAACCACATGGCTTATGATAGCCAAAACTCAATGTTGATGGATGTATTAGAAAACGGCCCTAATTCTGTTTACTGCGATTATTTTGATATTGACTGGAATCATTATTATGAAGATCTCCGAGGCAAAGTACTTGCGCCAATGCTAGGAGATTTTTATGGTAATTGTTTAGAAAATGGTCAAATTCAACTCCAGTACGAGGAAAGCGGAATTAGTGTTAATTACTATAGCTTAAAGTTGCCAGTCCGCCTCGAATCATATCTGAAGTTTTTAACACAAAATTTAAATAAGTTGACCAGACATTTGGGCAGAAGCCACCCAGATGTTATTAAACTATTTGGCATTCTTTATCTGATTAAAAACTTCCCGGAAGAAGTCAAAAACAGGGAAAGATACGCTCAGACAATGTTTGTTAAAGACCTACTTTGGGAGCTTTATAATCAAAATCCCGAAATAAAGGAATTTATTGATAACAACATTAATGATTTTAATGGCGAAGCCGGAAACTCTGAAAGTTTTAATCTTTTAGATAGTTTGCTTGCAGAACAGTTTTATCGTCTTTCTTATTGGAAAGTTGGTGCAGAAGAACTTAATTATCGGCGATTCTTTACTGTAAATGAGCTAATTTCGATCCAAATTCAAGAATTCAAAGTTTTTGAAACCAATAATGAGTTAATTGGTAAGCTTGTTGAATCAGGTAAATTTACAGGTTTAAGAATTGATCATATTGATGGTCTTTACGATCCGACTAATTATCTGGAACGTCTGCGCGAAAAAATGGGCGATGTTTATATTACTGTTGAGAAGATTTTAGAACTAGAAGAAGAAATGCCGGATTACTGGCAAATTCAAGGAACCAGTGGTTATAATTACTTAAACTATCTCAACGGAATATTCTGTAAGCAAGACAATCAACAGAAGTTTGATGACCTTTACCAAGGATTTACTAAAATAGGTAAATCTTATGAGCAAGTAATCGACCATTGTAAGCGACTGATTATTGAACGAAATCTAGCTGGAGATATTGACAATCTTGCTCATTTACTGAAGATTGTAGCGAATAAAACCAGAAGGGGTAATGATTTTACTTTATATGGTATTCGGAAAGCGATCGCAGAATTTTTAGCCCTCTTCCCTATCTATCGCACATACATTAATAAAGATGGGCAAAGGCACACAGACAAAGAATACATCACCTCTGTAATTAAGGAAGCTAAAGAAAAAACTCCGCAACTAGCAAACGAATTAGACTTTCTTGAAAAACTGCTGCTGCTAGAGTTTGATGAAAATCTCCCTCAAGCTGATAAAGACCAGTGGTATCATTTAGTACTAAGACTACAACAATATACTGGTCCATTGATGGCAAAAGGTGTAGAAGATACAGCCTTTTATGTCTATAACCGTTTAATGTCTTTAAATGAAGTCGGTGGACATCCTGGTTATTTTGGAATATCTACTAACGATTTTCATAAATTCAATCAAGAACAAAGGAAAATTTGGCTGCACAAAATGAATGCTACATCTACCCACGACACTAAACGTGGTGAAGATGTCCGTACCAGATTAAATGTAATTTCAGAGATACCTGAAGAATGGCAACAACAGATTCAAACTTGGAGCAAGATTAATAGTTCTAAGAAAAAAAGTTTACCTGGTTTAAGCGTTCCCGATGCCAATGATGAATATCTATTCTATCAAAATCTCATAGGTGCTTTTCCTTTCAATGAAAGTGAAGAAGCCGAATTTACTACTCGCCTGAAAGATTTCATCATTAAAGCGATTCGAGAAGCTAAAGTACATACAGCTTGGTTAAGACCTGATAATACTTATGAAGAAGGTTGTCTGGCATTTGTTGAGGAAGTATTAAAACCTTCTAAAGATAATCAGTTTTTGAAAGAATTAAAACCTTTCGTTAAAAAGATAGCTGAATATGGCATCTACAACTCACTTTCTCAAACACTGTTAAAAAGTGTATCCCCTGGAGTTCCTGATTTTTATCAAGGAACTGAATTATGGGATTTGAGTTTAGTAGATCCCGATAACCGTCGTCCAGTTGATTTTGAGTTACGTTCATCTTGGTTGAAAGATATTAAACAGAAAGCTCAAACAGATGTATTAAGTTTGATTTCTGAATTGCTTTCTACTAAAGAAGATGCGCGGATTAAATTGTTCTTGACTCATAAATTGCTGGAAGCCAGAACACAGTATCTCGATTTGTTTAAAGAAGGTGATTATCTACCTTTGGAAGCTACAGGGGAGTTTCAGGATAATATTGTCGCGTTGGTGCGACAGTATGAGGGTAAAGTTGCGATCGCGATCGCACCCCGCTTTTTAACACAACTCATTCAACCAGGAGAATATCCTTTAGGCGAAGTATGGCGTGATACGCGCATTGATTTACCACAAGGAATGCCTTCTACTTGGAAGGATGCAATTACAGGTCAAACAATTCAAATTGACGGCAAAGTGGTAATTGCGGAAGCTTTAAAACATTTCCCGGTTGCGTTGTTGGTTAGTCAGGGTTAGAGATTAATAGTCAGTTGATAGCTAATAAACTTCTTGCAAAAAAGGTAAAAATCCATTTTTGCAAGAAGTTTATTAATTAAAGAACCACAGAGACACACAGAACAATAGGAACAAAAGAGTTGTCCCAACTCTTAATATAAATCAGGATTTGCAATTCCTAGCAAATAAAAGTGTTAAGATGAAATGGCTTTATTTAAAGCATTACTATGCAGTACCAAAACATTATTACAATCGAACCTGGAAAGCAAGGTGGTAAACCCTGTATTCGTGGAATGCGGATCACTGTTTATGATGTACTTTCTTATCTTGCTTCAGGAATGACTTACCAAGAAATCCTTGATGACTTTCCTTATTTGACTCAGGAAGATATAATTGCTTGCCTTAGTTATGCGGCTGAACGCGAACGACAAACATTAATAATTCAGTTATGAAATTGTTGTTCGATCAAAATTTATCGCCTCGTTTGATTAATCGTCTTGCTGATATTTATCCAGATTCTCAACACGTTTACTCAATTGGATTGGATCAAGCAGACGATCGCTCATTATGGGAATACGCACGTCAGAATAATTTTACTGTAGTTACCAGAGATTCTGATTTCAGCGAGTTAAGTATTTTGCGAGGTTTTCCGCCCAAAGTCATTTGGATTAGACGCGGTAATTGCTCAACAAATCAGATTGAGGAAATTTTGCGATCGCACAACGGCGAGATCCGTCAGTTTAACGAAGATCCCAACCTGGGAATTTTAGCATTGTATTAAAATTATTGAGTATGAATAAGCCTAACTTTCAAGCAATGACTAGGAAATAATTTCACGCTTATGTTTTAAAGCATCGTGAGGATGTTGAAGTTTTCCATATTTATGTAGACAAACTACATAATGAGGCAAATTGGATTGAAATGCCACCATTAGAGTCTTTAGATGATTTGAATAATTATCCTGAATTTATCGAGACGCTTCATAAACAGGCTTGATTTATATAGGCACAGGCTTTAGCCTCGTGGAATTATGATTAATATAACTAAGCTGTTGTGCCTTTAAATTAAACTGTTGATTCTTATCAAGTGCTTGTAGTGCGAGCGTCCCGCTCGCTAGTAATATTAAATTTAAATGCGTCTTAGCTTATCACTCAATCCTTAAGGCTTTAACTTATGGTTGCCTCTCCTGAACAACCTTACCTCACTCCAGAAACATACCTCAAACTAGAGGAACAAAGCCCTACTAAACACGAATACATTGATGGACAAGTGTATGCTATGGCAGGGGCAAGCGACCCCCATGTTACTATTGGCGGAAACTTGGCTGTTGAGTTACGCAACTATCTGCGAAGTTCAAGCAATCGCGTCTATATGTTCCAGATGAAAGCGTGAATCCAATCTCTCAATCGCTTTTACTATCCTGATGTGATGGTGACTTGCGACCAACGAGATAAAGAAACCCCAAACTATAAAAGATTTCCCTGTTTAATCATCGAAGTTTTATCTGATTCTACAGAAGCATTTGACCGAGGCGATAAATTCTCGGATTATCAAGTAATTCCCACCCTGCAAGAATACGTCTTAATTAATACCAAGCGCCAGCGAGTAGAATGCTTCCGTCGCAATAGTGAAGGGTTGTGGGTATTGCAATCTTATACACCCAAAGAGGAATATTTCAAACTCGAAAGTGTTAAATTTGAGGTCAGCTTGGCAGCACTTTATGAAGATGTAACGTTTGAATAAATTAATTTCATATTTTATCTGTCTTCAGACATATTTTAAAAAAATAAAAATATATCAAGTAGAGGAGAACTATCAAAATTTGATGAGCGTTATGGCATATTTATACAATTAATTGAGTAATTTGATGCAAACTCCTTCCTATGAAGGATAATTTATTTGATGCTTTTTTATAAACTAAGTTCATTAAGTTGAAGTTGTGAAAAAATAAAAGAATAACCATGAATAATCAAAATGAAAATGAAATTAAACAACCAGTAAGCGTAGATTGGCATAGTAAAGACGAGCCAACTGCTAAGGAAAGAAAATTAACAGCAAACCCTGGAGATAGAATTTCCGAGCAACCTGAAACAGTAGAAGAGAAATCCAAGCAGGTAGCGGTAGATTCTCCTGACATCACAGGCGACCAAATCACAGTCCCTACATACTTCGTTGTAGATGAACCAGATGGTGAACAGAAAGCATTGCACCATGTAAAAGATGCTGAAGAAATATCCGATGTAATCAGACAAGCACGAGTGGATGAGAACGGAAATCGGACTTGGCGTTAGTAGTCTAAAATTATTAGCATAAAAATATAAGAGCGAGGCGACAAGTACCTCGCTTTTATAACTTAAGTTAAAGATCTTTATTTATGATTGTGGTGATGAACTTAAGTGGGTGGGCATAAATAAACGTATATTGATTTCCCCAATTACCAGTCCCCAGTCCCCAGTCCCAGCCATCGCAGGTAACGTTTAATTTCACCCACATACTTAGATGGTGTTGTTGCTATCAAGTTTATTCCCTAAGTTAGAGGCGGAAACAGCAATTAGTTAAAAGTGCGATCGCACTCAACGTAACAGTTAAAAATATTATCAACAGTCATGGCAAAAATTGGTTATCACGCTTCACACGAACAATTTAAGCCGAGTGAATTGGTCAAATATGTCCAGATGGCTGAACAAGCTGGATTTACAGCAGCCCTTTCCTCCGACCACTTCCACCCTTGGAGTGAACAGCAAGGACAGAGTGGCTTTGCGTGGTCTTGGTTAGGTGCTGCGATGCAAGCAACTCAGCTTCCCTTTCGGGTTGTCTGTGCGCCAGGACAGCGATACCACCCGGCAATTATTGCTCAAGCTGCTGCCACCTTAGCCGAAATGTTCCCCAACCGCTTTTGGCTGACTGTCGGAAGCGGACAAGCACTTAACGAACATATTACTGGAGATAAATGGCCGCTCAAACAAGAACGCAACGCCCGCTTAAAAGAGTGCGTTGAAATTATTCGTGCTTTATGGAGGGGGGAAACAGTTAATCATCACGGTTTGGTTTCAGTAGAAGAAGCAAAGCTGTATACCCTTCCCGAAACGCCACCTTTAATTATTGGCGCAGCAGTTACAGCTAAAACGGCGGAGTGGTTAGGTAGTTGGGCAGATGGACTAATTACTGTTTCTCGCCCTCCTGAACAACTCCAGAAAGTTGTCGATGCTTTTCATCGCGGTGGAGGAGAGGGTAAACCGATGATTCTCAAAGTGCAGATTTCCTACGCAGCAGATGAAGCAACCGCCCGACAGGGAGCGTATGAACAATGGCGTAATAATGTGTTTAAGAGTGCGTTACTGGCAGAACTACAAATGCCTGCTCAGTTTGAGGCGGCTGGAGAATTTGTCAAACCAGATGAGTTAGATGGGCCAGTTCGTATATCCTCAGAACCTCAAGAGCATATTGAGTGGTTGCAAAAAGATCTGGAAATGGGATTCAGTGAGCTTATATTGCACAACGTTAACCGAGAGCAACAACAGTTTATTGAGGCTTTTGGGGAGAAGGTTTTGCCTGTGTTGCAGAACAGATAAGCTAAGTGCGATCGCTCTAGATTATAAACTCAATAGCTAAAATTCTCAAGCAAATATACCCAAATATATTGCGCCCGCACTCAATACTTAAAAACTTATTTTCCTTTTCTGGTCGGTTAACCCTTCAGACTGATTTATTAGCCGATATTCACAGGTTTAATTTACAGGTGTGAACAGTTAACAGTCAACAGGAAATATTTATCTGGTAACTGTCGTCAGCTAAATCATTAAAAAAAGGAAATATCCCAAATGCTGCCAGCAGAAGGTCGCCGACGAGTTCAAATAGAAGGTATCTCGCCAGAAATTGATGGCGGTCGTTTTCCCATTAAGCGGACAGTAGGAGAAGAAGTCCGCGTAGAAGTGGATATATTTGCAGACGGTCACGACGTTGTTAATGGCGTTGTGCAATACCGTCCTGAAACCTCTTATGAGTGGTCAGAAGTATTACTTACCCCGATTGTTAATGACCGTTGGCAAGCATCATTCACAGTTTCTGAACTTGGGCGTTACGTCTACACGGTACTTGCTTGGGTTGACCATTTTATCTCTTGGCGGCGGGGGATAGCTAAGAAAATTGCAGCAGGGCAAGATGTATCTGTAGATATACTTATTGGAGCGCAATTTGTTGAAGAAGCGAGCGATCGCGCTACAGGTAATGATAGTGTACAGCTAAAAACCTGGGCAGCAACTTTACGTTCTATACAACAAGAAGATGCTGTGATTTTAGAGCAAAAAATTCTGTCACCAGACTTGTTGGCATTAATGAACAAGTATCCTGACAGAAAATATGCAACTACTTACGACAAAGAATTAGCCATTGTTGTAGACCGAGAAAGAGCAAGTTTCAGCACTTGGTATGAACTGTTTCCCCGTTCCTGTGGCGAACCAGGAAAACACGGTACTTTTAAAGACGCACAAGCAAGATTACCTTATATTGCAGACTTAGGATTTGATGTCCTTTATTTACCACCTATTCACCCTATTGGATTTCAATTTCGTAAAGGGAAAAATAACACAACTACCCCTGAACCAGACGATGTAGGAGTACCTTGGGGAATAGGTTCAGAAGCAGGTGGACATAAAGCAATTCATCCAGATTTAGGCAATATTACAGACTTTGAAGAATTTGTTGCCAAAGCTGCTGATTATGGCATGGAAATTGCTTTAGATTTAGCTTATCAATGCTCCCCAGATCATCCTTATGTAAAAGAGCATCCCGAATGGTTTTTGCATCGTCCTGATGGCACAATTCAGTATGCCGAAAACCCCCCTAAAAAATATCAAGATATTTATCCCATCAACTTTGAAACAGAAGACTGGCAAAATCTTTGGGAAGAACTAAAAAGCGTTGTTTTATTTTGGATTGATAAGGGAGTAAAAATATTTAGGGTAGATAATCCTCATACTAAAGCTTTTCCCTTTTGGGAATGGATGATTGGGGAAGTCAAGCGAGATTATCCTCATGTGCTTTTCTTAGCAGAAGCATTCACCCGCCCCAAAGTTATGTATCGTTTAGCTAAAGTAGGTTTTAGTCAATCTTATACATACTTTACTTGGCATAATACTAAGTGGCAACTTACCACATATTTTGAAGAATTAACTTCTTATCCAGCTTATGAGATTTTCCGTCCGAATGTTTGGCCCAATACACCAGATATTTTACACGAATACCTACAACACGGCGGCAGACCTGCCTTTATGATTCGGTTAGCCTTAGCCGCTACTTTAGCAGCAAATTATGGTATTTATGGGCCAGCTTATGAAGTGTGCGAAAATAGACCTGTAAAAGAGGGAAGTGAAGAATATCTTAACTCTGAAAAATATCAAATTCGTGAGTGGGATTTAGATAGCCCTTATACTATTAAGCATTTGATTAAACAGGTGAATAAAATTCGCCGAGAACATCAAGCTTTGCAAAGTAACAAATCACTAAAATTTCATAACACGAGTAATGAGCAAATAATTTGTTACAGCAAACAAACGGATAATTTTAGTGATGTGATTATTGTAGTTGTCAACCTTGATCCCTACAATACTCAATCTGGTGTAGTAAGTTTACAGTTGCATTTGTTAGGTTTGAATCCTTATCAGTCTTATCAAGTGCATGATTTGCTGACTGATGCTTACTATACTTGGGGTGAGCATAATTATGTGGAATTGAATCCTTTTGTTATGCCTGCTCATATTCTCAAGGTTAATCCTATTCGCTAGAAATTCTTACCTTAGCCCCAAAGTTTCATTCTTTCAAATTTCCACACCCTCAAGGGTGGGGAACCATACAGACAAAGCCTGCCTACGCAGGCTTTTATTATGAAACAGGCTATACTTTTTTCAAAATAAATGTAAAGTAATTTAAAGCAAGTGTGATGTATTCCCACATATAAAAGACAATCTTGTTAATATCAAGGGCAATATTAAACAAATGAGTAAGAAAATATACAAAATATTTGAAGATGTAGAAGTTAAGGCAAAACTCCTTGATAAATGCTGGAAAAATTTTTCTACAGAAATATCTCAGCATTTACCGGATACATATCAGCCTGAGATGCAAGAACTCTCTGGTAAATTAGAGGAGGCGCTAACCAAGCTTGGTGATGAACTTCGTAATCCAACTTTGACTCTTGCGACTACAGGAACTACCAGTAGCGGCAAAAGTACTCTCGTAAATTTGCTCTGTGGAGCAGAAATTGTTCCTGTAGCCGTAAGTGAAATGAGTGCTGGGGCAGTCACTATTGAGTACAGTAAGGAAAAGTCTCTCATCATCCATGAAACACCAGGATCATTGTGGGAGTGCGGGGAATGGCAAGGTATTACAGAAGAGAAAATTTATGAACGCTTAAAAGGCGTGATGATAAGTTATATCGACAATAGAGAAACACAACCAAATTTAGCCTGCCCACAATCTACAATTTTTTACCCTTTTAGGCTTTTAAAGGAATCTCAGCTAGAACTGCCAGAAGGAACAAGAGTAAGAATTCTCGATTTACCTGGTTTAGCGTATGTAGGTGATGAAGGGAATGCAAATATTATTAAACAATGTCGAGAAGCTTTGTGTATAGTAACGTACAACAGTTCTGAAACAGATTCACAAAAAGTGAAAAGTTTGTTACAAGAAGTTGTACAGCAGGTTAAAGATTTAGGTGGATCTCCTGCACGTATGCTTTTTGTTCTAAATAAAATTGATGTTTTTAGGGCAGATGGAGATTGGCCAGACCCAGAAAACCGTTTTGTTGAAAAATCAATAAAAAGTATTAAGACTGAATTAACTGACCAATTAAGGGAATACACAGAAGAGATTGAAAATTTACAGGTAGTAAAACTTAGTACATGGCCTGCTCTATTATCCCTTCAGATACAAAACAATGATGAGATTTATAGTGTTGAAGCGTGTACAAAAGCCGACAGCCATTTTAATGGATTAATTAAAGATATATTACAAGACTTGCCACGTAACACACAAAAATGGAATAGACATGACAGAAAGAGAGTTGCTGAAGCCTTATGGAAAAAATCTTATGGAGAAGAATTTCAGCAAAATTTAAAAAACCATATTACTCAAAATTTTCCACAATTAGTTATTCCACAAATTATCGAAGATTTTAATATTACTGCTGGAAATGCGATAACGGAATGGGCTTTACAAACAACAACAGCCATTCTGAATAGTTCAGAAGAACGCTATCAAGAGGAATGCGAAAAAATATCGCATATTAAGTCTGCACTGACAAGTTTTTTAGAAATTAGTGATAGAAATTTAAAAAAGCCTTTTGAAAAACTAGAAACAAAAATTAAACAAGTTCTCGCAGAAACGTCAGATGATGATCCTGTAAATTATATCAGAGAGATAATTACGGAACTCCAGGGCGTTAAACCATATAACGATTTAAAAGAAAAATTATACCCACTTTTTGGGTGGTCTAGTGAATTAAAAAAAGGACTTAAGCAAATATTAGAAGCTGTAGCAAAGTCTTTAGAAACTGGAAGAGTAGACTTAGACAATCTAAATTTTAAACGAGCAAATGTTATACAAGTAAATTTACTGGCAAGGAACTTAAATCGTTTAATTAATTTAGGTTACACAGCTTCTGTTGCGAAAAGCGGTGAAACAAGGGAAGCAAGAACAGATGCAGAGAAAGAGAAACTTAAACAACTCAATGAAGAACTAAATGAACTAGCTTTACACCTAAACATTGTTATAAATGATGTGTTACAGCAAATATGTACCCAAGAATTAAACAGGATTTATCAGTCCGTATCTGAATTGTTTAGTTGCCACTTGTCTTATCTTGAAGAGGGAACAAATGAGAGGGCATCTAATATGGCAATCAAATTTCCTGACTCCCAACTTAGTAAAGTTGAGGATAAACTTGAATTTAAATTTCAGTTTAGAGCGGGATTTACTATTACAAAAGGAACTTACTTGGAAAAAAAAGAAACTCTAGATACGGGATACGGAACAAATCAAAGCCAGATTACGATACAAGAAGCACACCGGAGAAATACTCAAGGAAAATCTGGTTGGGACTGGCTTGGTGGTACGGTTAAAGGATTTTTCAATGACTTTATACTCGAAGGTGTAGTGGAGAAAAAGAAATACATTGACTATACTCCAAGACCTAGTGATAATGGTTTGATCCCTAGTTTAGGAAATTTACTTGAAAACTGGATATTACAGGCTGAAGATGCAGAGGTAGAAATCATTAAGGAAATAACTAAATGGTTATTAAAGCAAATTGATTGTCTAAAAAAAAATGTAGACAAAATCCAGAATGATGTTATTGACCGTTATGAGGAAAGACTTGATAAAGCAAATCAAGAAATTATCATAAGCAACGAAAAAGAAAAAAATGTCTGGCTACCTATGCAGCAAAAAGCTCAAGATTTAGCAAAAGAATTTTCTGGCTTAGGAACCTTCTTAAAAGAGGAGCATTAAAATCTAATGGCAAATGATAACTCAAAAAACCTATACGAGCAAGTTATTAATAATATATATCCTCAAATAAAAGGGAGGCAAAAAGGTCTTTTATATAAGATTATTCAGATAATATTTTGTGAAGAACAATCTTTCAATCAAGAAAAAACGAGGGAAATATGTGATTATTTTGGAATAAGATCTAATGCTGACAAAGACGAAGACAAAGAAATCATTAATAACTTAGTAGATACAATATTGATAAATAATCCAATATCAACACCTGCAAAATGGATAATAAATTTTCAAGGAGAAAATATGGAGTGGATTTTTGTAGCAGCAGCTTTTACATTCGTTGGATTATTTTGGTACAAGCAAAATCTTGAGAAAAACCAGCAGCAAAAAACAAACCCGAACCTTGAAGGAATAAAAGAGCAACCTATTTCCCCTCCAATTTCTGTTGATTTATGTCTTGTCGTTCCAGCATCTATAGCCCGTAATTTCGTAAATAATAAAAAGTTAAGCGTTAATGTGCTAACAAATCTCATAGATAATGCTTCGTATTTATTATGTACTGCTGACTCAAATAAGCAAAATTTAGAACTAACAGATGAGGATATTGCAACTGTAAGTGAACAAAGAGAAGTTTACATCAGAATTGGAATTGATAATGGGAAAAAAATGATTGGGGAGAAAGTCCCATATATTTTAAAAAGCAATCTACCACCTAACGGGGGGACTGTTAAGGAATTAGCCTGTCTTGAATATCTCTCTGTATCTGGTTTAGAAAACTTTAACCGCGTTTAAGAAACATAAAAATGGATTGGAAAACAGCATCTTCTTACTATGAAGCTCGTCTTAGCGATGCTTTAAACGTGCAGCGACACGCGGTTAATTTGGCTATGCTACCCCAAGCCGAAGTTCTTCCTCGCTTAAAAGAAATACTTTTACAAGAAGCAGAACCAACCCGTCGCCAGCTTGAGAGACTCAGAAAGCGGGAATTTCGCATCGCTGTTGTGGGGTTAGAGAAAGCTGGAAAAAGCACCTTTATTAATGCTTGGTTAGAATGCGATTTACTTCCAGCAAAGGGGGGAAGATGTACATTTACAACTACCCAAATTTATTCAGTTGAAAATGAGTCTGAACAAAGACTTGAAGTACAAGCAAGAACGGAAGAAGAGTTTAACAAATTACTAAACGAACTTGAGAAAGCAGGGGCGAAAGAAGACATTAATACTATACGAGTAAATGAAATAACCTTACAACAGGTAAGAAGAGAAGGTAATCTGACTTTTCCATTTACTAGATTAGAAGATATTAGAGAACCATTAAAGAAATATGTTGCAGATGAAAAATATGCTCACGCTGTTTTAGAGGCTAGGCTTTATACTAATAAACTTGCTCAAGCTGAAGGCATTGTTTTTTATGATGTTCCAGGTTTAGATTCAGGTTTAGCAAAGCACGTTGACGAAGCACGAGAAATGCTTTCAGACTGTGACGCGGTGATCTTGGTACAGCGTTTTACTAGCCTCAGAGAAAAAGAGTTAGAAATCATCAAATTCACAGAACTTGGTGATAAAAATGTCACTGTTGCTGACAAGCTTTTGTTTTCTTAAGTCGGATTGATTCATTAGGTAGCCCAGAAGCAGTCAGTACCCATATTGAGGAAGCGTCTCAAGACTGGTTCAAGCGTGCAAAACTTCCACGCGATCGCATTGTACATGGTTCAGCCGGAGCCTATCTAATTTTAAATAATTTAGCTGGAGAACAAACTAAGTTAGAGATTGGGGACGCAAGTAATATCCAAGCTCAGTTGAAAAGATTAACTGGAATCACTGATGAACAAACTTTAAATAAAGATGGCACTGGAATTCCAGAAATAAAAAATCGGATATTTAACTATATTAATACGGAACGAGTAGCTGTGTTAAAAAAAAGATGTGAAACTTCTATTAATAAAATCATCAGTAGCTCTGAAGAAATTTATTATTTAGTTGGTAAACGATATCCCGAAAATCCTGAAGAAGCCAAGCGTTTTGAAGAAGAAAAACGGCGCATTTCATTTACAGAATGGTGGAAAAGCAAATGGGAACAGATTAAAGCCGATTTGCAAAATTTTTATGAATCCTCTGTTGTCAATAAACCTTTAGATAATTTAAATACTAATTCTTCAACTAGCATAGAAAAATTTAAAGAACGTTACCTCCAAACAGTCGCCAGTGAGATGCAAAAGCTCAGAGAGGAAACATTTAGAAAAAAAGATATTATTTTTAATGCTAACTCATATCCTGAGTTTGACGGCATGAAGGTAAATTATGCTTGGCGTGAAGACTTGTACAGCGATATTAGCAAGCTTTTATCTTCTATTGCCCGACAACTTGCTCTGGAATTAAAAGACGAAGCCTTGAATTTAGTCCAATACATGACAAGTTTATTGTGGGGCAGCAAGCAAGTAAAAGAAAGATTGATTGCCAATTCTGAAGATTATTTTTTATCTAAGTTAGAAAATAGTTTAAGCGTGTTGTTTTTACGCTTTGCACGTCCAGTAGCAGAAGTCTTAATTCGTGGCCCAGTTAAAAGTGAAACCCGTAATAGAATCATAGAAAGTCTTGGCGTAGATATCGAAATTGTTGACAATTATTATAATGGTGAAGAACCTGCTTTTCAAGTTCTTAAAAAATATGTTAAATATGGTTCGGATTTACTTTTTAACCCAGAGGTTCGGCAAACAGTTTTAGGAGTATCAGGAGTAGCAACACAACTTTTAGGGGCAGCGACGAAAATTACAATAGATGTTTCTAATCAAATCAGAACTCCGCAAGACGCGGTAATTTTTGAAATTGAAAATGATATTAATGCTTTTGAAGAATATTTGCGTTATGCTATTTTTGAATCTGCTGGTTTTGAGTCATATTGCCTTCAAGAACTCAAAGGGTTAGTGGATAGTTTTAGAGATAAAGAAGGTACTTGGAATGGCGTTGCCCTTAATGAATGGTTACAAGAAAACCCAAGCCTTTTAGCGGAAATACCTGATAGCTTGAAGCCTAAAGAATCAAATTTAGAAGTTAGCGAACGATTGCGTCAACTATCTATTGTTTTAAACAAAACTCATTTTAATGAAGTAGTGTGAACAATAATATTTTGACTAATTCTAGTAAAAACTAATTTAATATTGCTAGTACTGGCTACAAAAACATGAAAATCCCACAATTAGATTCCAATAAAATTCAATTCCAAACTAATCCTACTACTAAATCTCTTGAATTTGGCATTGCCGAATCTTATTTAAGTCAACCCCTCACTACTTATATACAGCGATATACAGGAATCATTAGAGATACGGAATCAGAAAAAATCAATTTAACTAATTTAGTCTTTTCTTTTCAGGATGGAGGATTTGCAGTTAAAGGCGATGTGGAAGTTCAGTTTAGAAAGTTGCTCAGTGAAGCACCAATTCTCGGAAAAGTATATACTCCCTGGATGACTGTTGCTGGTAGCTTTGTTGAAGAACTATCTGTACAAGTAATTGAGAATAAGTTAAACGTTACCCATTCTCAAATTAAATTGAGTACCAATGATAGTTGGTATAAAAAGCTGTTTGAAGAGTTTGTTGTCCCTTATCTTGAAAATGAAGTTGTTAAACAAATTAATGAGCAGCTTTCCAATTTTAATGGTATGAGTCTAGAAGAGCTTGCCTGGAAATATGGTAAAGATGCCTTACAACAAAAAATGAATTTAACCAATCTAAGTGAAGATAAAATGAAGACTGTTTTACAAATGGCTAATTTCACCGTTAACAGATTTGATAGGCTGAAACGCATACAACAACAGTTAGCCAGTAAGCGTGTTAATGCTAGAGTAACTCAAGAGTATTTATGGTTGTCTCTTATTTAAATAGTTATTAAAATTTACGCAAAGCAACACGCGGGCAAGATGCCCGCACTACTGGCGCAAGGGAGAAAAAAGAAATAGATCGAGAAGTTGGATTAATTTAACTATTTTTTAGCTCCAATCAAACTTAATTATCTTTTTTGACATTTCAATCTACTTTTTTTAGTTGCTAGATTTTTTTAACGCAAAGGGCGCAAAGGGAAACGCAAAGGACGCAAAGGGAAATATTAAAATTATGTCTTTTTTAACTATTTATTACGGATATTTGTAATGTTGCCATTAAACCAGTATGATTTACTTTTATCTGGTTTGCAATCAACGCAAGCAGGATGATTAATAATTTTAACTTTAAATTTTCTACTATCAAGCCAGGAAAAACTTTTTAAATCAATCGCCCGCGAACCGATATCAACTGATTTAGAGTCACCTGTTTTTAGATTGATCGCATACATTCTGGAATAACCTTCATTTTGGTCTGCTAAAATAGCATATCGCTCATCTTTAGACCATTGTACCCATTGGGAAGAGCCATATTTACCAGCAGAAGTTCTATATACTTTACCTTGATTTTTATCAATTAAATATAAAGCCCAACATAAACCTTGTGTGTCACAAGCTTGGAAGAAATGAAAGTTGCCAGATTGGGAAGGGTTAGAAAGAATGATATTAGTAGCATAAAATACCGATCCATCACTGCTGTAGCTAACTGGAATTTTGGATATTAAAATTTTCCTTGATGGGATAAGCTACCATCTTTGGCAAATTTCACTTCGTACTCTTCATCTCCAGGCAGAAGTGTTACCCAAGATTGTTTAGTAGAACTAGATTTACTTCTATCTTTTTGATGATTTTCTGGAGTTACTGTTTTAGCTATTTGCTGATTTTGAGAATTTAAAGTTTCAGTTTTTACCTGACTGAGGACGTTACTAGCACAGGATGTAGTCAAACTCAATATTAGAGAAGATCCCAGGAAAGATAGCCAGAGAGATAAGGTTTTCATCGGTTTTTGGTAATACTTCATAGTTTGATGACAAGAAATAGGATCTACACCAATAGTGAGAAGCGATCGCACCTCCTCACTACTTACAATTACAAGGTAAAAAATTTTGGATAACGGAAAATTAGGCATATACAAGCTTGCATCCAGTGGTGTAATAGCTTTTTTATTGGAAAAACTAAACTTCCTGCCTTCCGCCTTTGTTAAAAGCATAAAACTGTAGAAAAAATGCCAATTACATCAAACACCGATCCCCTGTGGTTTAAAGATGCCATCATTTATGAAGTACCTGTCCGCGCCTTCGCTGATAGCAATGGTGACGGTATTGGCGATTTTCAGGGGTTAACAGAAAAGTTAGATTACATCAAAGATTTAGGTGTAACAGCAATTTGGTTGTTGCCTTTCTTCCCCAGTCCCCTCAAAGATGATGGCTATGATATTGCTGATTACACCAGCGTTAACCCGATTTACGGGAATTTAGAAGATTTTCAAGATTTTGTCGATGCTGCCCATAAACGCAACATTCGGGTAATCATCGAGTTAATTGTTAACCATACTTCCGATCAGCATCCTTGGTTCCAAAGGGCGCGGAAAGCCCCTCCAGGTAGTACAGAACGAGATTTTTACGTTTGGAGTGATACACCAGAGAAATACCCTGGTGTGCGGGTTATTTTCCAAGATTTTGAGCATTCTAACTGGACTTGGGATGGAGTAGCTAAAGCGTATTATTGGCATCGCTTCTACTCTCACCAACCAGATTTAAATTACGACAATCCAGAAGTCCAACAAGCTGTCTTTGAAGTACTAGATTTTTGGTTGGCGATGGGCGTAGATGGGCTACGCATGGATGCAGTACCTTATCTATATGAAAGAGAAGGAACTAACTGCGAAAACTTAGCGGAAACTCACCATTTCCTCAAGCAACTACGCCAACAGGTAGATGCCAAATATCCTGACCGGATGTTGTTAGCCGAGGCAAATCAATGGCCTGAAGACGCGGTGCAATATTACGGTGATGGGGATGAATGTCACATGAACTTTCATTTTCCCTTGATGCCGCGCTTATTCATGGGATTGCAAATGGAAGATAGCTTCCCAATTATTGATATTTTGCAACAAACTCCCCAAATTCCCGATAACTGTCAATGGGCGTTATTCCTGCGTAACCATGATGAATTAACTCTAGAAATGGTTACGGATGAAGACCGAGATTATATGTATCGCGTCTATGCAGAAGATAGAGACGCAAGATTAAATTTGGGTATTCGTCGCAGGTTAGCACCATTGATGGGGAATAACCGCCGTCGGATTGAGTTAATGAATAGTTTGTTGCTGTCTTTACCTGGAACTCCGGTAATTTATTACGGCGATGAGATTGGCATGGGGGATAATATTTATTTAGGCGATCGCAACGGTGTGAGAACCCCGATGCAATGGAGTGGCGATCGCAACGCTGGTTTTAGTCGCGCTAACCCCCAAAAACTGTTCTTACCAACAATTTTTGACCCCGAATACCACTACGAAGCAATTAACGTCGAAGCACAAAGAGCAAATACTAACTCTCTCTGGTGGTCGATGAAACGTTTAATTGCTACAAGAGAACGTTATCAAGCATTTGGGCGCGGTACATTTGAATTCCTTTATCCAGAAAACCGCAAAGTATTAGCCTTCTTACGCACCTATCAGGGAGAACATATTCTGGTAGTTACGAATTTGTCCAGGTTTGTGCAAGGTGTAGAATTAGATCTATCGGCATTTAAAGGTGCAAAACCTGTAGAAATTTTTGGTCGTACAGAGTTTCCAGCTATTGGTGAATCGCCTTATTTCCTCAGTCTTGCGCCTCACGCCTTCTACTGGTTTACCCTACAACTGCAAGATGTAGATCTGCGATATGGACAACCACAAGCACAACTGCCAACTATAGCAGTTAGAGACAACTGGCAGAATATTTTTGATAAAGAATCAAGAGCAACACTAGCCTCAGTTTTACCTAATTATCTGCAAAATCGTCGTTGGTTTGGCGGTAAAGCAAGAACAATTCAAACCGTAGAAATTACCGAAGTAATTCCAGTATCTTACCGAGATACTCAAGCTTTTATTACTTTTCTCCACCTAGATTACACAGAAGGGCTACCAGAAAATTATGTCCTGCCCCTTGCCTACGTTAGTGTTAGCGGTTCTCAACAGGAACATCAAGATGGTGAACATCAAAGCAGTTCCCGCAACATTCCTAACGATCAAGTAGTTGCTCAAATTAGAATTCAAGCAACAAATGAAATTGGGATGTTGTTTGATGCTGTAGCGGAAAAAGACTTCTTAAACTTCCCATTAGAAGCTTGCGCTAAATCACAGCGTTATAAAGGTGAGGTTGGTGAATTATTAGCAAGTTCGACTGATGGATTAAGCAAAGGAGAAATTAATTTTTCACAACTTCAACCGCATCTATTAAAAGGAGAACAAAGTAATACATCAGCTATCTATGGCGACCAATTTATTCTCAAATTCTTCCGTAAAATCGAGGAAGGCATCAACCCAGATTTAGAAATTGGACGCTTTTTAACAGAAAAGACTAACGCCGGAACATTACCCTTACCTGTACACTTTGCACCAGTTGCGGGAGCTTTAGAATATAAAAGTCAAGGCAAGCAACCGATTTCCATCGGCATCATTCATAAATTTGTCCCTGACACTAGAGATGCTTGGGCTTTTACCCTAGATAGTCTGCGGAACTATTTCGAGCAAGTGATGGTTAAGCAGCTTGATATTAGTGACGTAGAACTACCAACACACCTATTTGGATCTCATGCAGTAGCAGAAATTCCAGAATTAGCTCACGAACTAATGGGTTCTTATCTAGCTAATAGTGCAATTTTAGGTCAACGCACAGCAGAATTGCATATAGCTTTCGCCTCAGATCCAGAAAATCCTGATTTTGCCCCAGAACCGTTTACCTCATTTTACCAACGCTCAATATATCAATACATGAGGAACTTGGCGGGGCGAGTTCTAATATTACTCAAAAAGCAACTACCACATCTGCCAGCAGATACGCAACCACTAGCACAGACTCTCCTCAACCGTCAAGAGATATTGATGGAACGCTTCCGAGCAATTGTGGATCTCAAAATTACCGGAATGCGTACTCGTTGTCATGGCGACTACCATTTAGGGCAAGTTTTATACACGGGTAAAGACTTCATCATTATTGATTTTGAGGGAGAACCCGCACGTACAATAAGTGAAAGAAGGATGAAGCGATCGCCATTACGCGATGTCGCTGGAATGCTGCAATCATTTAATTATGCTGTAACTGTTGCGCTGCGTAATGAAGTAGAAAGTGGGATGATTCGTCCAGAAAGCCTTACCGAAATGGAACAATGGGCGCAGTTTTGGTTTGCTTGTGTAAGTACAGCTTTCCTGAAGAGTTATTTAGAAACCGCAGAGAATGCTGCCTTTTTACCTCAATCTCACCAAGAATTACAAGTCTTGTTGGATGCGTATGTATTGGAAAAAGCCGTTTACGAGTTAGGTTATGAACTTAATAACCGTCCTGAATGGGCAAGAATTCCACTAGAGAGGATTTTAGAACTCTTGGAATTTTTGCATTAAGAGATTTTAACCGCAGATGAACGCAGATAAACGCAGATGTAAGCGTAGGTTGAGCGCAGGGTAGCAAGAGATTTACACAGATGAGATAACTGCAAGCAGTTTAATTATCTAATAAATTGTGCGTAGGCGTAGCCCGTCGTAGACATCGCACAAATCCATCATCATCACCACTGGACACAAAGCAATTTAATCATCAACTACATCTGCGTTCATCTGCGTGCATCTGCTTTCATCTGCGTTCCCCTCACAACCTTAAACACTCAGAAAATAAACTTATGATTGCAACATCAACAATCACCAACGATATCACATTAATCACCAACGATGACCTTTACCTCTTCAACGAAGGGTCACACTTCAACCTCTACGAAAAACTAGGTTCTCACCCAATCACACACAACGGCGTTGCAGGAACCTACTTTGCTGTTTGGGCTCCAAACGCCGTTTATGTATCTGTAAAAGGTGACTTTAACGGCTGGAATAAAGATAGCCACCCCCTAAAACTCAAAGAAAATTCCGGCATTTGGGAAGGCTTTATTCCTGGGATTACTAACGGCAATATCTACAAATATCACATCGTTGGTCATAACGGTTACGAAGTAGAAAAAGCCGACCCCCTGGCGAAAGCTTACGAACTTCCACCTAAAACTGCCTCAGTAGTTTGGGATAGTGAATACACCTGGAATGACTCCGAATGGATGGCAAAACGCCATCAACACAATACTTTAAATGCTCCTATTTCCATCTACGAACTGCATTTAGGTTCTTGGATGCGGGTTCCTGAAGACGGAAATCGTTCTTTATCCTATCGAGAACTTGCGCCCAAACTAACTGAATATATCCAAAAGATGGGTTATACCCACGTAGAATTGATGCCAATTACAGAACATCCATTCTATGGTTCTTGGGGTTATCAAACAACAGGTTATTTTGCGCCTACCAGTCGCTATGGAACTCCCCAAGATTGTATGTATTTGGTGGATTACTTGCACCAACACGACATTGGGGTAATTTTAGATTGGGTTCCTTCTCACTTCCCTACAGATGAACACGGAATCGGATATTTTGACGGAACACACCTTTATGAACATTCCGATCCGCGTCAAGGATATCATCCAGATTGGAGTAGTTCTATTTTTAACTACGGACGGCACGAAGTTAGCAGTTTCTTAATTAGTAGTGCCTTTTTCTGGTTAGATAAATGTCACATTGACGGGTTGCGCGTGGATGCAGTTGCTTCCATGCTTTACCTCGACTACTCCCGCAAACATGGGGAATGGATACCAAATCATCACGGCGGTAATGAAAACTTAGAAGCGATCGCATTTCTCCGTCGTTTCAATCAAGCAGTATATCACCGCTTCCCCGATGTTATGACTATTGCTGAAGAATCCACTTCTTGGTCAATGGTATCTCGCCCAACTTATCTCGGTGGGTTAGGTTTTGGTTTTAAATGGGATATGGGTTGGATGCACGACTCTCTTAATTACCTGAGTGAAGATCCGATCCACCGCAGATATCATCATAATAACTTGACTTTTAGGATGATGTATGCTTACAACGAAAACTTTGTGATGCCATTGTCCCATGATGAAGTAGTACATGGTAAAGGGTCACTAATTGACAAAATGCCAGGAGATTACTGGCAAAAATTCGCTAATTTGCGATCGCTATTTGGCTATATGTACGCTCAAGCTGGTAAAAAGCTACTATTTATGGGTGGCGAATTTGCTCAATGGCGAGAGTGGAACCACGACACCAGCTTAGACTGGCATTTATTAGAAAATCCTCAGCATTCAGGATTACAAAAATGGGTTGCCGATCTCAACCGAGTTTATGCTCAAGAATTAGCACTGCACGAACTAGATTGTCATCCTGCTGGGTTTGAATGGATTGATTGTAACGATTCCCAAAACAGTGTGATCAGTCTACTTCGTAAAAGTAGCATTCAAGTATCAGGAGTTAAAGGTGAAGTATCACCAACTCAATTAGAACCTCAACAGTGGAACCCCAATCCTGTAGGAACTGTATTAGTAGTTTGTAACTTTACTCCCTTACCCCGTTACAACTACCGAATTGGTGTTCCTGCAAGTGGTAATTGGCAAGAATTACTCAACAGTGATGCTACTGAATATGGCGGTAGTGGTTTAGGAAACTTGGGTGGAGTACAAGCAGACGAAATTGCTTGTCACGGGCGACCATATTCTATCAATATCACTTTACCACCTCTGGCGGTTGTGTTCTTTAAGCTGTAGTGCGATCGCTTAAATCAAATTATTTCTGTATCCCCAGATTCAAACTGGGGATTTTTATTCTAAATAAGCATTATTTTATACTAAAATAATCATAGTTATTAAAATTTTTTTAATATATTAATCCGCACGTATTATTTAATACTTTAGATTTACTTCCTTCCTCCCTTGGGATAGAAGCCAAATAGATTTTTAACCATTACATTAATTTTAATTCATAGCGATGTTAATTGATTTATCCAAATTTCATTGAAACCTGGATAAATTGCTCGCCATTAATTATTGTTTTTCGTCAATTCAATCCAATATTTATGCACTTAGAAGTCTGGCCTGGAAATGTCTATCCCTTGGGTTCATATTGGGATGGTAAAGGTACAAATTTTGCTTTGTTCAGTGAAAATGCTACTGGTGTAGAAGTTTGTTTATTTGACAAAGACGGTAAAGAAACACGCCTCTCTCTAACAGAAGTAGATAATCGTGTTTGGCATGGTTATGTACCAGGAGTAACACCTGGACAACGCTATGGATTTCGAGTTCATGGTCCCTACGATCCAGCTAACGGTCATCGTTTCAACCCCAACAAACTGCTAATTGACCCCTACGCCAAAGCGATTGATGGTGATGTCGGCAACGGTTCAGAACTATTTGGCTACTCTTGGGAAGATCCAAATGAAGATTTATCTTTCAGTGAAAGTGATAGCGCCCATTTAATGCCGAAAGCAATAGTAATTGATGAATCATTTGATTGGGAATATGATCGACTACTACGGACTCCTTCCCACGAAACAATTATTTATGAATTGCACGTTAAAGGCTTCAGTAAACTGCAACATAATATGCCAGAAGAGTTGCGTGGTACTTATGCAGGACTCGCACATCCTGCTTCGATCTCTCATCTGCAAATGCTGGGAATTACAGCAGTAGAACTGATGCCAGTACATCACTACTTAGCATATCCAGGGCATCTTGTTGATAAAGGATTGAAGAATTACTGGGGTTACGATTCCATTAATTACTTAGCTCCTTACTCTGGCTACAGCGCCGATAAAACTCCTGGGGGTCAGGTACAGGAGTTTAAGAAGATGGTGAAAACCTTGCACAATGCTGGAATTGAGGTAATCCTAGATGTAGTTTACAACCACACAGGGGAAGGCAATCATAAAGGTCCTACCTTATCACTGCGGGGTATTGATAATGCCGCTTACTATCGCTTGGTAGAAGGTGATTGCCGTTACTATATGGATTTCACAGGCTGCGGTAATTCCTTGAACGTGCGCCATCCGCAAGTTTTAAAGCTAATCATGGATAGCTTGCGTTATTGGGTATTAGAAATGCACGTTGATGGCTTCCGTTTTGACCTAGCATCAGCACTAGCGCGGGAACTATATGATGTAGATAATCTTTCTGCCTTCTTTGATATTATCCACCAAGATCCTGTACTCGCTGATGTGAAATTAATTGCCGAACCTTGGGATGTAGGAACAGGCGGTTATCAAGTTGGTAACTTCCCCTTACTTTGGTCAGAGTGGAATGGCAGGTATCGCGACACTGTACGAGATTTTTGGCGTGGTGCAGATCAAACACTAGGAGAATTTGCCTACCGTTTTACAGGTAGTGCCGACTTGTATCAAACTAATGGGCGCAGTCCTTATGCCAGTATCAACTTCATCACTGCCCACGATGGCTTTTCCCTTTACGATTTAGTTAGTTATAACGAAAAGCACAACGAAGCGAATGGGGAAAATAACAATGATGGCGATAGCCACAACCGTTCGTGGAATTGTGGTGCAGAAGGGCAAACCGATGATCCAGGAATTATAGCTTTACGGGAACAACAAAAACGCAACTTTTTGGTAACGCTGTTTTTATCTCAAGGCGTACCCATGCTGGTATCTGGGGACGAAATGGAACTTACCCACAACGGCAATAATAATGGCTACTGTCAAGATAATGAAGTTTCTTGGCTGAATTGGGAATTTCCAGAACTAAAAGCGGAGCTTTTAGATTTTACTCGTGAGTTAATATTTTTCCGTCGCAAACATCCTGTCTTCAAGCGACGCAAGTGGTTTCAAGGCAAACCTATCTATGGTAAAACCGTCAACGACATTGGCTGGTTTGACCCCAATGGCAATGAAATGGCTGAAGAGCAATGGGATGTGGGATATTCCAAAGCAATTGGGCTGTTCTTGAATGGAGAGGAAATTCCCAGACGTGGTCCCCAAGGTCAACGAATCATGGATGAAAGTTTCCTGCTATTTTTTAATGCTCATTGGGAATTAATTGAGTTTACGTTACCAGTGGTTTTACAAAACAGGGAATGGACTGTTGTAATTGATACGAAAGAACCCCACTTCGTCCAAAACGGGTCTAGTTACAAAGGGAATAAAGCTGTACCAGTTACAGGTAGATCTGTGGTAGTCCTACGTCGTGTTGCTTAAAAGCTATAGCGGGTATTAACAAGATTTAGGCAAATTTATCTCTTGATCATAACAAATTATCTCATCATAAGGATGAGATAATTTGTTATTTAGCTTAAGTTTTTCAATGGGCAGGGAGAGAATCGAACTCTCATGACATCGCTGCCGTCAGATTTTGAGTCTGATGCGTCTACCAATTTCGCCACCCGCCCTTGGGTTCACTTTTCTGATTATAACCTATGTTACCCAATTCTCGCAAGGACTGATAAATTTGACTACTTGCCCAGCGATCGATCTCTTTTGCCCTTAGTACTGGTACTGGATGAGTGAGTTGGGCAGTTTGGGCAGATTTGAGTAGTTCACCTAACTGAGTGTTACTAATATCATCGTATGCTCTAGCTTGTGCTAAGAAAGCATCGACGTTTAGTTGAGGTGCTAAAGTTGGTGAACCACCAGCAAGTTTCATTAACAGTGAGATAATAATTTTGGGGTCTTGAATGGCTAAAAGTGCCGCGCGATCGCAAGTAAATTCTGCACAACGCACCCACTCTAATATTTGTGCTTGTAATCCTTGCGCGATCGCACCTCCCCAAGAAGGAATTTGACCCGCAGCTAATACCATAATATTTGCCAGAGTTAGATAAACCCCATGATCGCACTTGAGGTGTCCTAATTCATGGGCAATTACAGCCTGAATTTCTTCTGGCGTTAGTAGATCTATTAAAGATGTGTGCAAGACAACAAAAGGTTGCTTACCTCGCATCGCAAATGTATAAGCGTTAGGTATGGAATGCTGGTGTACATATAACTGAGGCGGTTCTATATCCAAAATTTGGCAAGCTTCCACCAGCAATTTATGTATATGTGGCAGTTGTTGTTCACCCACCTGTACACTAGCGGCAATATTATTCAAATAAAAAAATTGTTCTGCAACTGGCCCCAGTAAATTTCGCACTAGCAAATCCATTCCTGGTAGCTGTTTTAAGCTTTTAGTTGCTTCCAAATCTAGAGGGTGACGAAATTGGTCTGCTGTTAGACCGATCAAAGGTGTTTTAGGGAACAACATAGAAAACCTTAATATATATAGGATTTAGCTGTTGGGTTAGGTGACAGTTAAGCCGATGCGATCGCACTTTATTACTAGGGTATCTAATTACTACTTAGAGAATCGTCAGCACAATCAGGAAATGAAACTTTTATTATATTTAGCGGGAGTATATTAAATTTATTGCAAAAATCAAAACTATACCCCCCTCAGTCCCCCCTTATAAAGGGGGGGAAGTAAGAAATTTATCGCTCCCGTCCCTTGATAAGGGAAGTAAAAAAATTGGCTCCCTCCCCTTACTAAGGGGAGGGTTGGGGTGGGGTAAGACACTTTTTAGCTATCAAACAGCCAATTTTTCACCTTATTTAAACTTTTCCAATCAGGTTTTCTGGTTAAACCTTCATCAAGAGTTTCTCGAACTTGCTCTTTTAATTCGCTACTGTTGGCGATCATTTGTTGAATAACTTCAATGTGTTGCCGAACACCAGCTTGACCAGTTTCCAGCATAGTCATAGCATAATTAATCCTCACTTGAGGATCGCTTGCGTCTAATTTAAGCCCTTTTTGAGCCGCTTTGTATGCCTGTGTTGGTTGAGCGCTCAACATATATAACCAAGCAAGACAAGTCCAAGCAGCAGCCATTTTAGGAGCTTGATTGCAAATGTCTTGGAACAGGGGAATCAAGGTATCTGTGCCTTCACCTGCTTTGTAACGTTCAATACCAGTGTCGAAAAGAGAATTAACTTGCTCGGTCATTTAAAAACTATAGGTAAGAATTGATCGGGAACGCAATAAAGGCAGGCAACATTAGCCCGCCCCCACAAAGGTTTTATTTTACTAATGGTTGTGTGCTAAAAACCTTAAACACCAAAAGACTTACCACAACCGCAGCTTTGAGCCGCATTAGGATTTGTGAACTGAAAACCACCACCAATCATGGCATTGCTGTAGTCCAGCACCAAACCATAGAGATATAACATACTCTTGGGATCGCAGACGATTTTAAAGCCGTCGTAGTCAGAAATATCATCGTCTTCACGAATTTGGTCAGGATCTTGGAAATCCATCATGTAGGACATCCCAGAACAACCACCTTGGCGTACACCTACCCGCAAGCATAAATCTTTGCCTTGTTGATCCCGCAAGGCAAGAACGTGCTTCAGTGCAGCTTCGGTCATCCTGATGCCTACTTGAGGCTTTTGGGTTGCTTGTGTCATTGATGCTACTACTCCTAATGGCTGTTTACTATAGATTCTTTAAGTTTGCCTGTTCACTGCTTAAAGTTGATCGGGATTCTAAGCTTGCAGGGTGTGAACCCGATTTAATCAAACTTCCTTACTATCTATGTTAACTGGTTGAAACCCTTACCATAGAAATGAGACCTAAGTAGCGAATGTTTAGACGCGCCCTGGCACATCTCTACAAGGGTGAGAGGTATCGCACCTTGAATTTCTGGAGATGTCTAATCTTAGCTATCGGCTTAAAGACCTTGAGATTGTATTGTTGAAGATGTGTATTTAATTTATAACTCGCCTCCCTCATTTTTTTATTATTTTAAGTAAGTATATGTCTGCTTTGAATCAGTCTACCCGTCGTCGGCTCAGTAACTTACACCAAACCCCTAGTGTGTGGGAAGGCGATCGCCGTCCAATATCAGGGTTGACAGATGATGATTTTGAAGACAATCGCGGTGGCGAGTGTATTGTCTGGGTGGATGGGGTGGAAGGCGTTGTGCGTGGGATGGAAGTTGTGCCATCGGAAATGGGACCAGAAGCGATCGTGCGGACTTTGCTTAAAGCAATGGAACATCCTCAAAGTCCTGCTACTCCAGCACGACCTCAGAAAATTGTAGTCCGCGATCGCGAAATTCAATTTTATCTGCGCGGAGTACTTCAAGATTTAGATATTGCTGTTGAATACGCCCCAGAATTACCCCTGATTGATGAATTGTTTCGGGGGTTTCAACAGATGGCTAGTGGTAGACCGCCTAAGATTCCGCCTAAATATGCGGATCTATTGATGGAAAAATCTTACCAAATTTGGGAAGCAGCACCTTGGGAAGTTTTAGCAGATCATCAAATTATCTCAATTACCCTCAATCAGTGGGACATCGAGACGCTGTATGTCGCAGTGATGGGGATGATGGGGATGGAGTACGGACTTTTGTTTTACCGTTCCTTGGATTCTCTCAAGCGTTTTCGTGCTGCGGCGATCGCAGAAGAATCTTTTGAACAGATGGAAGAAGCTTTCTTAGGGCAAGATTGTTTGTTTATCACTTTTGAAAGCTTAAGTGAGGATGAGGATGCAGATGATGAGGAAATTGATTATGCCGATCTGCCAGTTTCCGAAATCCAACCAAATTTTGGCACAATTAATCCCTTTGAGGGAATGCGACCATTTTTGTATGAAGAAGAAGCGATCGCACTTTATGTGGCAATAGAAGCTTTACAAAAGTTTGTCCAAGGATCTGCACGGCAACTTTCAGCCGAAACTTTGCCCAAAATTAACAAGCGTTTACGCATCACCTTACCAGAAGAAACTGGATCTCAGGAAACTATATCTATACAGGTGTCAACGTTACCTGAGTTTGAGGCAGAACTATTACAGATGATGGAATCTGCCGAATTTGATGATGAAGATTACGATGATGATGACGACGACGACGATGAAGATCTTTCAGTACCTTTGCGAGAAGATGTAGTACCTAAAGATGCCTTAAAAAGTTTGGATATAATACCTTGGGAAAAAATGGCATCTTTAAGAAAGAGTGTTGATTACTATCAGCATCAAGATGTCAAAGAAGCAGGTGAAGGTATGCCTGTAGTATTAATTCAAACTACTCTCCCCAAAGGAAAAGCGTTAATTGAACAAATCAAAGCTGATGGTGGATTAAAAGGAATTTGCTTTAACCCAGGAGAAGATCCCTTCGCAGATGAGAATTATGATTTAGGAATTCTCCAAGCAGAAAATGGCAATATGTATCTGTTTGGCGAGTTTAGTCAAGATGATGCGCTACATCTTGTTGCTAAGAAGAAGTGGGATCAGCGTTGCAAGAAAACTCAAGGCTATTGCGGTTTAATTATTGCTAAAGGACTTACGGGGGCGGCGCGTGGTAATCCTCAACCAAAGGATATGATTGCTTTGTTTGAAACGCGATCGCTCTCTGTTAAAGAATTAGGCTTAGGTCTACTTCAACTTATGTCGCATTTTGATTTTGAGTAAAAATGAAAAATGCGAGCAATTGCAACAGCCAAAAGAATTAATTTTTTCAGGAGGCTAAAATGGCTTTCAGTAGTTATAAAACTATCAGCGAAGTTCTCAAAACATTTCAGATTATTTATACTGAAGCAAACTTTATTGTTGAAAATCAGTTTAATATTTCTGATTACTTTCGAGCAGATTTAGCCTTTGTTACACAGGAGGGAGTTGTTGATAACTCTGAGTTTGCTATTTGTGAAAACTTAATTTATCCTGTTTTGAAAGAAGTTTGGAAATGCTATTACAGCAATTTTATTTTGTGGAGTCATCAATCTCTCACTTACGATCAGAATCTTTCCGGTTTTCCTGAGTATATCTTGGCAAAACGTTCTCCTCTAGGAAAAGTTGTGTTTGAAAAACCTTACTTTTTATTAGTTGAGGCAAAGCAAGATAAATTTGATGAAGGATGGGCGCAGTGTCTAGCTGAAATGGTAGCAGCACAACGACTTAATGATGAATTTCAAATCATTATATTTGGGATTGTTTCCAATGGCGATCGCTGGCAATTTGGTAAGCTTGAAGACAAAATATTTACTCGCAATCAAACTTTTTACACAATTCAGGAGCTAGATAAGTTATTTGCTGCTGTCAACTATGTTTTTCAACAGTGTGAAGCGCAGCTAAATAATCTAGTAGTTGCTTAGTTTAATAGATTCCTGTGAATCATTATTTGAGAATATTGCCAAATAATTTTAAAATTTGTAAAGAAAGTGAGAAGGACAGACCAGATGCGTGTTGCAATTGTTGGGGCGGGACTAGCTGGCATGGCGGCAGCAGTTGATTTGGTTGATGCTGGTTACTCAGTAGAAATATTTGAATCTCGCCCCTTCGTTGGCGGCAAGGTTGGCAGTTGGATAGATGCAGACGGCAACCACGTTGAGATGGGTTTGCACGTTTTCTTTGGTTGCTACTATCAGCTTTTTGACTTGATGAAAAAGGTGGGCGTATTGGATAAACTCCGCCTGAAACAGCATACTCACAGTTTTATCAACAAAGGCGGCAAAACAGGCGAATTAGATTTTCGCTTTATTACAGGTGCGCCGTTTAATGGTTTAAAGGCATTTTTTACTACGTCGCAACTATCGCTACAAGATAAAGTACAAAATGCCCTAGCGTTAGGAACTAGCCCGATAGTGCGCGGCTTAATTGACTTTGAGGGTGCGATGAAAAATATCCGCGACCTTGATAAAGTCAGCTTTGCTGATTGGTTTCGCAGTCATGGCGGTTCTGATGGCAGCATTAAGCGGATGTGGAACCCAATTGCTTATGCACTCGGTTTCATCGACTGTGAAAATATTTCCGCTCGTTGTATGCTGACTATCTTCCAGTTTTTTGCAGCGAGAACAGAAGCATCTGTGTTGCGAATGTTGGAAGGTTCCCCCTCTGAGTATTTGCACAAACCCATCATTGAATATTTAGAAGCAAAAGGCACGAAAATTCACACCCGTCGCAGAGTCAGAGAAATTAAATTTACAGGCGTTGGGGAAGAAACGCGAGTAACTGGTTTAGTAGTTGCTCAAGGGGAAACAGAAGAAACTATCATTGCTGATGCGTATGTTTGCGCCTGTGATATCCCTGGAATTCAGCGAGTGTTACCCCAAGAGTGGCGCAAGTGGTCGGAATTTGACAATATCTATAAATTAGATGCTGTTCCAGTAGCTACAGTACAACTGCGGTTTGATGGTTGGGTGACAGAATTACACAATGCAGAGGAACGCAAACAATTAAATCATGCTGCTGGAATTGATAATCTGTTGTATACGCCAGATGCAGATTTCTCTTGCTTTGCTGATTTAGCTTTAACAAGTCCTGCTGATTATTACAGAGAGGGACAAGGTTCCTTGTTGCAATTGGTACTCACTCCAGGCGATCCTTTTATTAAGCAGAGTAATGAAGCGATCGCACATCATGTCCTCAAGCAAGTTCACGAACTCTTTCCCTCTTCCCGCGAGTTGAACATGACTTGGTATAGTGTGGTTAAGCTTGCTCAGTCTTTATACCGTGAAGCACCTGGTATGGATGCCTACCGTCCAGCACAAAAAACCCCGATCGCTAATTTCTTCCTAGCTGGTAGTTATACACAACAAGATTACATCGACAGCATGGAAGGCGCTACTATTTCAGGCAGACAAGCTGCTAAAGTTATCTTGGAAAATGCTAACAATTTTGTAGTGCGATCGCCTGTAACTACAGCTTGAAGTTAGGCAAAACATAGAGACGTTGCATATAACGTCTCTACAAACCATCCCCAATATAAACTCAAATATAAAATTACATGGCTGATTTGCTAGAGCATAGTGTACAAGTAGAGGTTGATGCTCCCATAGACCTAGTGTGGAGTTTATGGTCTGATTTAGAGCAAATGCCCAAGTGGATGAAGTGGATTGACTCTGTTAAAGTTTTAGACGACGATCCAACGCTTTCTCGCTGGAAACTAGCTACTGGTGGTTTGGAATTCACGTGGCTTTCCCGCACTTTAAAAGTAATACCCCACCAAATTATCCAATGGGAATCTGTGGATGGGTTGCACAATCAAGGCGCAATTCGCTTTTATGACCGCAAGAACGGTAGCATTGTCAAAATGACTATTTCTTATGCTATTCCTGGTTTTTTGGGTAAGATCATGGATAATCTGTTTTTGGGGCGTGTAGTTGAGTCTACCATTCAAGCAGATTTAGAGCGGTTTAAAGAATATGCACTGCAAGCTAAAGCTAAATCTTAGAAGTATCAAATTATAGCAAAATTACAATTTTGATTTTTTTTAGCGCAGATGAAAGCAGATAAACGCAGATAAACGCAGATGTAGATTTGATTTGATCGACTTTTGCCAGAGATCTTGTAACTTACCAGTAAATCCTTACTCCTCACTCAAAAAACAGGCACAATAATTAGAGTAGGCGATCGCAACCTGAGTGGAGGTAGGTCAAAATGTCTATCAAAAGATTTAATTCCGGTGTCGGACTAATTTATGTATTAGTTGTCTTATTTTTTATTAGTCTGATTTTTGCTATTCTGCGGGCATTATTACCGTTATTAATAGTGGTAGGGGCAGCAGGTGGTTTATGGTGGTTTTGGAATCGTAATCAAATGCAAAAGCGCCAGCAGCAGCGTTTTCTTAATTCTGTCTTTAACCAAATTCTGACAGAAAATCAAGGGCGTGTGACTGTTTTTGATTTTGCTATGAAAACCGATTTAAAACCGCTTCATGCTAGGCAGTTTTTAGATGAATGGGCAAAAGAATGTTCTGCTCATTTTGACGTGACTGAGGAAGGTAATATTGTTTACTATTTTCCAATGGATAAATCATCTTTTCCATTTCAAAATGAACAATAAGCCAATACCTTTACATATATTCATCAAAGCTAAATAATTTTAAATGATTAGGGTTAGCAATTAGTTCTTTTGCTAACAAGTAACCCGCAATTGACCAAGTTTGATTTTTTCTAGCTTCTTTACCAATAAGTCTGCCAGTTTTCCCATCATAATATTCTGCCCAGCCATCTTTACTTAAGCTTTTTTCCGCTATTTCAATTGCTTTAGCAGCAACCTCACCTTTGCCAATTTTTTGTGCTGCTGCTGTTAGCATCCACATTAATACGGGCCAGTTACCGCCATTGTGATAAGACCAAGGTTTATTTTTAGGATCGCATCCAGTAAGCAACCGCCATGCTATATCTTCCAAGGCGGGAAAACAAATCTTCATTGGCATATTGCCGATTAAATCATCCCATCTTTCTATAATTAAATTAAAAATTGCTTCTGACTGTTGTTTAGTAGCTAGTGAAGCAATAATTGCTATTAAATTGCCAACAGCAAAAAAACGACAATCTATTTGAGATGGTCCTAAATTACCTGCTAAGTAACCGCCTGATGCTGGCAACCATTCAGTTAAATTATGGAAAGGGATAGAATCTGAATAGATATTAAAATGATTAAGAGCGTGTTCTCCGTATTCCTCAACTTTATACCTATAAATTGTATTTAAACGTTGAGGATCTATCCAATAATTATCTCTAATATGGTGTAGTAATAAATTAATATGATTATGTAGTATTTTAAGTATTTTTTGATTATCTTTGTTAGGATATAGTAATTCACGGGCAGCGCACAAGCCAGCGTAAAATAAAGATTGAATATCTAAGGGATAGCCATACATTCCCATCCGTCGATCAATCATACTCGCGCCATCTGGAACTAATAGCGTGGGATACATATCAAATTTAGTTACTAAGCAAAGATCTAAAATTAATCTAATACCTTCTTGGAAATCATCTCGATAAACTAAATCAGTATCTTTGCTAGCATGGACATAAGCGCGTAATAAAATCATCCACCAGAGACAAGAATCAACAGGGGCAACTCTGGCGATCGCGTGTTCACCAAAATCAGCTTTTAACTTTTCTTGTCCATCAACTAATTCTACTTTAAAACTAGCTGCAATTAAACCTCGCGCAGGCTGAGAGGAATTAAATTGCTTTTCTTTGGGTTGTAGTTGTAAAGTTACTTCTAGAAAATTGCGGACAATATCTGTTCTACCTTTAATTAAAAAAAACAGTGCTGAAGAAATGAAATCGCGGACAAAACATTGATCATAATTAAGAGCAATTAACTCTTGATCGCAAGCTGCAACTGTTCCAACTGGACGATTTTGATAATAAATAATAGATTTTTCGAGTAATTGTTCAGCTTCTTCTAACAGTAATTGTTCTGCGATCATAACTAGATAATTTATTCTTGTTGAATATTAATTAATTTCTACCAGGTTGGATCAGAATAGAGGTTGATAGTTAAATGCGATCGCCCTGCGGGTACGGATGAAATGCAAGCACATATAGCTTCACCATCATCTAGTTCTACCTCACAAGCATGACAAGACCCCATCAAGCAACCTGTAGGAATACACACACCAGCACGTTGAGCAACCTTAAGTATAGGTTCTCCTGGTTCAGCTTCAATTATTATTTCATCTGGTAAAAATTCTATAGAAACACTCATACTATTTATAATTAGTTAACTATATCCATTTAAAAATATAAATAACACATTTTCGGATTATAACACTAAGATGTATTATTTAATAAACTTTTGTCTTTCTCATTCATCTAGAAGGTGGTAGAAATAAAGTCAGGTCTAAATAAGTTTCAACAGTATCGGCTAAAGAATTTAAAACTTCTTCCCTAGTTTCCTCATAATTAGGAACAACTGTAGGTAAAGCTTTTAATCCTTGCTGCTCACGAAGATAATTTAACCAAGTACGTCTCCAAGCACCATTATCAAAAATACCGTGTAAATAAGTACCCCATACTGATTGATTAATATCGACAATTCCTAAATCAGAATCATCAAATAGATATTGATAACGCTGGGGTGATGATACTTTTTTTGGATCTAAAAATTCAGTGTTACCTTGATGGATTTCATACGCCGTAACAGGTAAATCAGCCTGGGGATATTGAGACTTTACTGAGCGTTGACGAGCAATTTTATCAACTGTCATTACAGTAGTTAATGGTAATAATCCTAAACCATTACATATTTTTGTTTCACCCTCGATTCCTTGTGGGTCGGAGATTGTTTTGCCTAACATTTGGAAACCGCCACAAATTCCCAGAATTGTACCACCTGCGGCGATGTAATTTTGCAATTGTTCTGCCATACCAGCTTCTTGTAATACCATTAAATCAGAAATGGTAGTTTTAGAACCAGGTATAATTACTGCATCTGGATGTCCCAAATTATCTTGGGGTGCAATATATTTCAGGTTAACACTAGGTTCTGCTTCTAGTGGGTCAAAATCAGTAAAATTAGCAATTCTTGGTAGGCGGATTACTCCAATAGTAATATCAGTATTAGTTTTTCGGGAGCGGCGATCAAGTAGATCTAGAGAATCTTCAGAGGGAAAGATTTGGTCAATCCAGGGAATTACACCAATAACAGGAATACCAGTATATTCTTCTAGCCAAGTAATACCAGATTCAAGGAGCGATCGCTGTCCTCTAAACTTATTAATTACCACACCCTTAATTAAAGCTCGTTCCTCTAGTTCTAACAACTGCAAAGTACCGACAACATGAGCAAAAGATCCACCTCTATCAATATCTACTACTAACAGCGTCGGCGCATTCAAATACCGCGCCACACGCATATTAGTTAAATCACGATGTTTGAGGTTAATTTCTGCTGGACTACCCGCACCTTCACAAACAACTAAATCAAACTTTTCCGATAAAATTTGTAGTGACTCTTGAATTGCTTGCCAACCTAAATCAAAGTACTTCTCATAATAATCAACGGCGGTAACTGTTCCGACAGCTTTCCCCTTGAGAATAATCTGAGAAGTCATATCTCCTTGAGGTTTGAGTAAAATTGGGTTCATCTCTATTGTTGGTGTAACACCAGCAGCCCAAGCTTGCACCGCCTGGGCGTGACCAATTTCTCCTCCTGTAGCAGTAACATAGGCATTTAAAGCCATATTTTGCCCTTTAAAAGGAGTCACCCGCCAACCGCGCCGTGACAAAATCCGACAAATAGCAGCACAAAGTAGAGATTTTCCTGCGTGGGAAGTTGTTCCCACTACCATAATTGCTTTCATTTTTAACTATTAGACTTCTTGCAAAAATTAGTTATACCATCTGTGTTTATCTGTGTGCATCTGTGCTACATCTGTGGTTAATTATCCAAAATTTGAGTTATAACCTATCCGAACAATAATTAATCACAGAAAATATCTGCGTTTATCTGCGTTTATCTGCGGTTAAAATCTCTTAAAAATACTTTTCCGATGAGTAAGTCCTAAATTAAAAAGGTAGTCTTAACCAGCGAGTCAAGGTATTAGAAAGCAAATCTAATAAAGATGGCGCAGGTATAATACCACCATTTGGCTCGTATTTTTCTACTAGCTGACGACCTAACGGTGTGAGGCGAAAACTATCAGTAATGCCTTGTCCATCTACTTCACGGCGTAAAATGCCTACTTGAATTAACCAAACTAAAGCATTTTCCGCCCCTAATTCCGATAATGGACGTTTAGTGTAATTATGCTGCACACCCGAGTCAGATGCGATCGCCTGTATTGGCACACTCGTAGAACCCATACACACAAATAGATACAACCGGAAAGGAGAACAGCGCATCGCCCTTTCTGCTCGTGCTACAGTGCGACTAGGATATTCAATTGATTGGGAATTTTTAGACTGAGTAGAAATCATTTTAACTAGCAGTAAGTTATAGCAGAGAATCATCGGGAGGCAAAACCTCTACTTCCTCGTTCCCAAGTTCAACCTGGTAACGATTATACTAAGGCTCCACCTTACCTAAGTCGTGAGCTTGTAGAATTTATAAGCATAAAGAATTATAAATTTTAAGGAAACGCAATCAATGGCATTAACAGTCGGCACAACAGCACCAGAATTTACAGCAAAAGATACCAACGGCAACACCGTCTCATTATCTAATCTTGCAGGTAAAAAAGTAGTTTTGTATTTCTACCCCAAAGATGATACACCAGGCTGCACTAAACAAGCTTGTAGCTTTCGAGATAATTATTCCGCATATCAAGGCAAAGATATTGTGGTGCTAGGTATCAGCAAAGATGATGAAACCTCTCACCAAAAATTTACCGAAAAATACAATCTACCTTTCCCTCTACTTGCCGATGTTGATGGCAGTATCATCAAAGCTTACGACGTTGACGGTGGCGGTTATGCCAAGCGTGTCACTTATGTAGTTGATGAAAACGGCAAAATTATTCACGTTGATTCCAGTGTCAAAACTGAAACCCATGCCAGCGATATTTTAGCTGCTGTGGGTGCTTAATCAAAATAGGGGTAGGTTTAACAAATAAGTTGTTGTGGAAACAAGAATAATTTGTTAAACCCACCCCCACCATTGCCTGTATTTCATCAATTTAAAACTGCTGTAAAAGTAGGGCTAGAGATAACATTAGCCCTACTAATTAGTTTTTTTTTTGCACAGAAGATCCTGATCCGGTGGCTGAATTTTGGTTCATCTTACGAATCATTTCTAATTGTTGCTTCTTGAAATCATCAGTCGCGCTATTAAGATTGGTATTTTGTTCTGCGGAAAACTCCTCATAAGTGCGGAGAGCTCCCAAATTAGCACGATGAATCAAATCTAAGGGATTAAAACCACCATTATTTGAGCCTGTTAAGGGGTCTTGTTCCTGAGTTTTAAATTCATCTACTTGGGTAGAATATGTAGGGTAGGCTGCTTGCGCCCAAGATACTTGAGGCAGCAAGCAGGATGCAAATCCTATGCCAGCTAGAACAGTTAAAGATGTTCTAGAAAAAAGCTTAGTTAAGATGGGAAATTGGTTTTTCATCGTCATAGCCAAATTTTTTACGAACTATGATGATTTTATCCTACGCGAATCTACGGCGTAGTAGTGGTTGAATTGCGGTTAACGCTACTGTGGTAAATCCTAGCAGTACGAGTAGGGAGCCTCCGAAGGTGACAGCACCCCAAGGCGCTTGCATGACTACACTACCCAATGTCCAGTTGTTATGGGTATATAGATAGCGAATAGGCTCTATAGCATAACTTAAAGGATTCAGAGTAGCTACAATTTGTAACCATTGAGGCATAAATGATAAAGGCGCAAGGGCAGTACTAGCAAATAGCAGTGGTAAATTCGTTACAAAAATTACTGCAATTAGCTCAATATGACCTGGTAAAGCAAAAGATAAACCCAAGCTTAAAGCAGTAACACCCACAACTAGCAACAAGATAATTAAAGCAATCATCCCCAAACCTAATAAATTAGGTAAACCTGTACCAAGTAAGGCACTTGCTGTCACAATTGCTGCTGTCTGGATAAAGCTGAGGGCGATAATATAAATTGCTGATGCTGCGACAATTGAATATCGTGATACTAGAGGCGCTACCAGCAAGCGGTTGAGAAAGCCAAATTCTCTGTCAAACATTACAGGTAAGCCCGCATTTAAAGCACCAGCAAAAGCTGTGAAGACAATCACGCCCGCGCCTAAAAACTTGCCGTAAGTTAAATCGTTACCAAATAATCCTTGGGGGGCATTTTGAAATAGCGCCCCGAATAAAAACAGCCACATTAACGGCTGAATTACCCCTGCAATTAATGTTGAGGGACGGCGTTGCAATTGAATAAACAAACGTTTTGTTAAAGCGAGGGTTTCCTGAATAAACTCACCAATAGCATTAGGTGTACCACCGCTTTGTAATGTCACCTGTGGTTGCAAGCTAACATTTGATGGAGGAGTAATAGTTTGGCTCATATCTTTTATTTTGTTTGTGTTTTTCTGTTTGAGATGCGATACTCCTGCGGAGTTGATTCGCGCAAAGCGCACGCTATTCGAGCGCATCTTTGCAATTTCTAAAATTACATCTATCGCATTGCCTGTTTTTTCTCTGCTTTCAAATCACGACTACCACTAGCTGCTAGTTCTGCATCTAATAGAGTACGACCTGTAGCAGCGAGGTAAACATCATCTAAACTAGGTCGAGATTGAGCAATCCCAAAAATCGGTAAATTTGCATCTTTGAGAGATTGCTGAACCTGCATCAAAGCATCGTTTTGTGCCTTCACCACCAAGTTTAACGAGTTCCCCTGAGCAGTATTAATAATCACTTCTTGCACAAATGGCAAGGATGAAAGCATATTTTTGGCTTTTTCTGCCTCTTCTGTAGGAGAAAATTCGCGGATGCGGAGAGTTATGCGATCGCCTCCCACTTGATCCTTCAACTCAGATGGTGTACCATTAGCAATCACTACCCCTTGATCAATAATCGCCACTCGGTTAGCTAAAGCATCAATTTCTTCTAAATAGTGGCTAGTAATTACAACTGTCGTACCTGCATCTCGCAATTGGCGCAAGAAGTTCCAAACTACAACTCTGCTTTCAATATCTAACCCTACTGTTGGTTCATCCAAGACTAAAACATTTGGTTGATGCAACAAGCCAGCAGCTAAATCTAGACGCTTGCGTAAGCCACCTGAATAATTACCTGTCTTTTTATCTGCGTATTCCTGCAAGCCTAAAACAGCCAACATCTCATCAACTCTTTGTTTCGCTATCTTATTAGGTAGGTGATAAAGTGCAGCTTGCAATTCTAGGAGTTCCCGCCCAGTCAATACTTTATCTAAGGCAACTTCTTGAGCTACATAACCTAACTTTTGCCGTGCAGCCCTGGGATTATCAATTACAGAGATACCAGCTACCTCAATTTTACCTGCATCGGGTTTCGCCAAAGTACACAAACATCTAATTGTGGTGGTTTTACCCGCACCGTTGGGACCAAGTAGCCCAAAGATTTCCCCTGGTTCTACCTGGAAGGAGACATCCTTAACGGCTTGGATTGAGCCGTAGTGCTTTTGAAGCTGTTGAATTAAAACGGCTGGAGCCATGAGTATTTATATGTCTACAGGAGTTGATACAAAACTATACAATTTATACTTCTATTTTAGTACCTCAGTAATCACGCTGTCGGTACGGAAGACTCTACACTACCACTTAGCGTAAATCAGTAGGCTTTTGCAGTGCTATGAATAATCAACAACTAACTGCCATTGTGTTAGCAGGGGGGCGAAGTTCTCGGATGGGTAGAGATAAAGCTTTAATACCCATCCAAGGTACGCCACTAATTAGACGAGTTTGTGAAGTTGCTCTTGGGTGTACTTCACAAGTTTATGTTGTCACGCCTTGGATAGAAAAATATCAAGAAGTTCTACCTGCCAACTGCCAATTAATTTTAGAATTACCTATAGGAGAAGAAACTCAACCACATGGCGCATTGGTTGGTTTTTCCCAAGGGTTAAGTTATGTCCAAACTGATTGGGTATTATTACTTGCTTGTGATTTGCCACGTTTGCGAGTAGAAGTATTACAAAATTGGGTAGAGCAATTAAGTAATCTTTCACAAGTAAGTAGCAAAGATTATATTGCTCTTATTCCCCGAAGCCTTAAAGGATGGGAACCCTTATGTGGTTTTTACCATTGCCGTTGCTTACCACTGCTGACAGAATTTATTAATCAGGGAGGGCGCTCTTTTCAAAAGTGGTTAGCTCAACATCCTGTGAAGGAATTGCAGGTAATTGATAGCGAGGTATTATTTAATTGCAACACACCTAATGATTTAGCAGAGATTGAGCAGTAGGTAAAAAAGAGCTTAATAGCAATTTTCCCTGAAAATACTACACATCAGGAAAAGGGCGGGTTTTTAAAAGTTATATGTCCAACACAATAGTTATAAACCGCAGCAGCGATCGGTAACAACAATAAAATAAGCCCCAAGCCACTAACGCGCAAAGCAAAACGTAGCTTGGGGTTCCAATTGTTAAGTTCTTGATGAAGACGCTGTTGATTTATCGATCCAGATTGATAGTCCTGCATCCCAATAGCGTCTTCCTAGAGACACTTTAATTAATATTCAAGCACAGAAGAATCAACTTCACGACTCCACGCCGTAATCCCACCTTTAACATTTGTACCTTCAATGCCTGCTGATTTTAGAATACCCAACGCCTTAGCAGACCTACCACCCAGTTTGCAATGAGCAATTAAGCGATGACCATTGAGCAATTCCTTAACTTTTTCAACACCTTTACCGCTTTCAATGTCTGGTAATGGTACTAAAACAGCGCCAGGAATTTGAGCAATTTCATACTCATTCGGGTTACGGACATCTAGCAAAACAAAATCATCCGCACCACTATCGAGTAACTGCTTAAGTTCTTGAACAGTCATTTCAGAAATTTCCAATTGCTGTTTAGCCTCCTCTGCTTTTGCTTGGGGAATACCGCAGAAATGTTCGTAATCAATTAATTTCTCAATTACGGGTCTTTCTGGGTTAGGACGCAGCTTTAACTCCCTAAACTTCATTTCTAAGGCGTTGTACAACAGCAAGCGCCCACTTAAAGTTGTACCTTGTCCCAAAATAATTTTGACTGTTTCCGTTGCTTGGATAACGCCAATCATTCCAGGTAGAATTCCTAAAACTCCGCCTTCAGCACAGGAAGGAACCATTCCTGGTGGTGGTGGTTCGGGGTAAAGGTCACGGTAGTTGGGACCACCTTCGTAGTTAAAGACGGTTGCTTGACCTTCAAAGCGGAAGATAGAACCGTAAACGTTAGGTTTATCTAGCAATACACAAGCATCATTAACTAGGTAGCGTGTGGGGAAGTTATCTGTACCATCCACTACGATGTCATAAGGTTTAATGATGTCCAGGGCATTTTCAGAAGTTAAGCGGGTTTCGTAAAGGTCAACCTGACAGTGTGGGTTGATTTCCAAAATCCGGTTTTTGGCAGACTCAATTTTGGGTTTCCCTACCCAAGATGTGCCGTGAATTACTTGGCGTTGCAGGTTGGAAGTATCTACGATATCAAAATCAACAATACCGATACGCCCAATACCAGCAGCAGCTAGATACAGCAGTAGCGGCGCACCTAGTCCACCTGTACCAATACACAACACACTGGCAGCTTTGAGGCGTTTTTGCCCTTCTAGTCCAACTTCGGGCAAGATTAGGTGTCGTGAGTATCGTTCGTATTCTTCTTTAGTTAACTGGATTTCATCCAGATTTGGATTCAGCATGACAACAGGAGGTACGCAGAGAGAAGTAATAGCCTATTTAACCTACAATAGTCTTTTTATTTACTCTTGTGGAACGATGCGCGGATGTGCGTGTGTAGGTTTAAACACAGTTGTTAATGAAATGTAATAATTTCTTCTGCTTGGAATTGATGGGTGTCATCTAGACACCAACTGCGAATATCACCAGCTTTGCCTTGCACTACGGAAACAATGATATAAGAATATTCTTGCCAAGCATAAGTACGGTCAAATTCCGAAGGAATTGCTGGATAATCTGGATGGGAATGGAAAAAGCCCACAATATTAAGCTGAGATTGCCGTGCTGCTTTTTGTGCTTTTAACATATCTAAGGGTGCGATCGCAAATCGCCGCCTTTTACTTGTTACCACTTCCGCATCTACATAATCATCTGCTGTTTCTGCACTCCAAGCATTCTCTGTCTGCCAAACTTCTACTACTGTTTTGTCAGTACTATCCATTTTTCCTAACATAATGCCGCAACACTCTTCTGGATAAGTGCTTTCTGCATGATTAATAATGGTTTGGAGATGTTCTGGAAGAAGTTTTATCGCCACTACAATTAAAAAAATACTAAACAAGTAGTTATTTTATTTTCTCGCAACTCAACCTTGAGTATTCATTCCACCGCTCAAAGCGCGTAAAGTTTCTGCTTTATTGCTAGAAATACTTTGTTCATTCACAAGTGACTTCTCCGTAGGCAAATTTTTGTAAGTGTTCAACGGTAACCTAACTGTAAAAGTTGTACCCCTCCCCACTTCAGAATCAATAGTGATACTACCACCGAGTAAGTCTACTGATTTTTTGACAATTGCTAGTCCTAATCCAGTGCCAGGAATATTACCAACATTTGTGCATCTATGAAAAGATTCAAACAGCCTTTGTTGATCTTCTACAGGAACACCTATTCCTTGATCTTGAATTTGGAATACGGCGACTTCATCTGAAACCATCAGCTTAAACCTAACTACACTTCCTAATGGTGAATACTTGATAGCATTAGATAATAAATTACTAAAAATATGGCGTAGCGACTTTTCATCTGTAAATGCAGGTAACTTTTCGGGGGTGTCGCCGTTAGAATTAGCGCAACTAATAAACGTTATAATGTGTTGCTTGCCATCACTTATTTTGATTTCTTGAGTTAAATCATAACAAAATTCTCCTAAATCAATCCAAGTAGGATTACTAGCAGTTTTTCCGGCTTCAGTTTTAGCAAGAACTAGCACATCATTTAACATAGTCGTCATATATTTAACGCTCTGCTTGATGCGCTGCAAATAACTGGTTTTTTTCTCTTCTGTCCATTTATGACCGTAATATTCAAAAGATTCAGCAGCAGCCAAAATGGTAGTTAGTGGTGTACGAAACTCATGGGAGGCAATAGAAATAAAGCGGGATTTCAGTTCGCTAAATTCTTTTTCTTGCTGGAGTGCTTGATAAATATTCGCTTCTGCTTGCTTGCGCTCTGTGATATCGGCGGCAATTCCAACTATGCGGTAAACTTGACCTGTAGCATCAGAGATAGGAAAAGCGCGATCGCGTATCCAACGAATTGTGCCATCCGGTTGCACAACCCGATACTCCTCGTCGTAATTACCTAATCTCTGTTTAGGCAAAGCAGCAATTACACGCTCTCGATCCTCATCAGGAATAGCATCAAGAAAAGATTTAGCATTTCTATAAATACTCTCACAACTAAAACCCCAAATCTTTTCGTATGCAGGACTAATATAAATTATTTTGTTTTTCTCAGGGTCTCTTATCCAAAAAACATCGTCAATATTTTCCGCTAATTGGCGGAATCGTTCCTCTCTTTCTTGAATCGTTTCTAAAAGTTCAGCTTGGGCAAGGGCAAGACTTAGCTGATCAGCTAGTTGTTGCAAAAGTTCTATTTCTTCAGCAAACCACTCTCTACTACTAGAATAATGATGAGCTATCAGCAAACCCCAAAGTATTTCCCCTTTAAGAATCGGTACTACTAACCTAGCTTTTATCCCTAACTTTTGTAACAATTGCAAGTGATCGGGTTTTAAATTAGCTTGTTCTAAATCTGCAATCTCATCAAACCATCCTTGATAAAATAGCTGTGGGTAAGGTTCTGGTAAGCAAGGATCGCTGATGTATTGTCCCAACATCTTATGGTTGCTCAAAATTCCCTGCTCAGAGACAACAGTTCCAGAGCCATCGGGATAAAAGCGATAAACTAAAACTTGATCGCAGCCAAGGAACTGCTGCACGTCAACCACAGTAGTATCGAGAATATCTTTAAGATTTAAAGAGCGACGGATGTGCTGGCTAATTCCAGTGATCAGTCGCTCTCTAAGGAAATTACGCTGTAATTTTTCGGTAGCGCGACTAGCCTGTAGCATACGACGGACTCGTTGACGTAGCACCGCCCAGTGAATCGGTTTAGTAATAAAATCGGTAGCACCTACATCAAAAGCTAGATCTACAGATGTCTCATCATTGAGACTGGTAATCATTAATATGGGAGTGCTAGCACCTCTAGGCAGCTTTTGTAATTGACGGCAGCAAGTAAAGCCATCCATAATCGGCATAATTGCATCTAGCAGCACCACATCTGGTTGGTAGCGAGTGTAAGCCGTTAAAGCTTCTTTACCATTACTTGCCTCTACTACCTGGTAGCCATCTTGCTCCATCACAGTAGTTAGCTGCATCCGCATGAATCTGTCGTCTTCTACGATCAAAGCTAGTGGGGAATCTTCCTGATTAGGACTAAAATTCATGGTGCTGTTTTTCCCTTTCCAAAGCCACCTTAACTCTGTTATACTCCGCTTCCATCTGTGAAATGCTTTCCGAAGCACTATTCATCATTCCAGCTTGGGCGAGAATTTCTAATTTATGGGATAAACTAGCCAGATTAGTAGCACCAAGAGCAGCACTGCTTGCCTTGAGTGTATGGGCTGCATGACGCAATTGTGTAGAATTAACAGTTGCGATCGCACTATTGATTGATTCTAATAATTTTGGTGCATCTTCAAGGTAGCAATCAATTAACTTAACAACTATCCCTGAACTTTTTTTGCCCATTGTGCTACAAAAAGATTGCAATATTTTGTAATCAATCGCACTTGGAATTAAGGAGTTGGTCAAAGGCGACTGTTCATCATCCGACTTAAGTATTAATGCTTGTTCTTGGTATTCCACAGCCTCTATCTTACCAGCTTCAAGCAATGGCAAATCTTTTGGCTGACACTTACTCAAAGCATCATATAATTCAGCTAATTGGATAGGCTTGCTGATATAATCATCCATCCCCGCCTGTAAACACTCTTCCTTATCGCCTTGCATGGTATTTGCTGTCATAGCAATAATGCGAGGACGCGCAGTAGGGGCATATTCCGCATTAATTTGACGAGTTGTTGCTAATCCATCCATCACTGGCATTTGGACATCCATCAGCACCACATCATAAGCTTGACGTTGCAAAGCTTCCAGCACTTCCAAACCATTAGCAGCAACATCAGCTAAATATCCGATTTGTTCTAGAAAGTACAAAGCTACCTGCTGATTAACACTATTATCCTCAGCTAAAAGAATCCGTAAAGGCAACTGTTTTGCTAGTTGAGAGTCAAAGCTTGTATGTAGAGACGCGCAATTGCGCGTCTCTACCTTGATGGGCTGTTGAGCCAAAATATCGTTCAATGTATTGAATAGTTGAGATTGTTTAATTGGCTTGTACAAGAAAGCTGCAAACTTAACTGCGTCTACTTCTGATCCAATTTCTAATTTACCTAACGAACTCAACATTACTAAAGGTAATTTTTCACCCTTTGGTAAGCCGCGAATTTCCCTTGCTAGAGTCAATCCGTCCATTTCTGGCATTTGCATATCTAGAATTGCCATGTCGAAACTCTTACCTTCACTGAGCAAATCTAAAGCTTCAGCGCCAGAATTAGCAGCATAAGTAAGCATTCCCCAAGATTGCCCCTGTAGCATCAAGATTTCGCGGTTGGTAGCATTGTCATCGACAATCAATAGCTGCTTACCAACCAACTGAGGCGGAATTATATTTTCTTGGGCTAAAGAACCGTCAGCAACAGATGGAGCAATTATCGTGAAATAAAAGATCGAACCTTGTCCAACCGTACTTTCAACCCACATTCGACCCCCCATGAGTTCCGTTAACCGTTTACTAATCGCCAGTCCTAACCCAGTACCTCCATATTCACGAGTTGTTGAAGAATCAACTTGACTAAAAGACTGGAACAGACGATCCATCCGTTCTGTAGGAATACCAATCCCTGTATCCTTGACAGCAAATTGCAATTCGTAGCAATTTTTAAGATGAGGATTTTGCTCGATATTTTCCCCTGCTGGCAATTGATGGGAAGTTATTGAAACTAAGACTTCCCCATCCTTGGTGAATTTGACAGCATTACTTAGTAAATTAATTATAATTTGCCGCAGTCTTGTAACATCGCCGATTAGCTTTTTGGGCGTATTTGGTTGAATTATGTATGCTAATTCTAAGTTTTTTTCTGCTGCTTTAGGGGCAAGTATATCGAGTGATTCCTCTAGGCAATTTAAGATATTAAAAGGTTGTTTTTCTAACTCTAGTTTTTGAGACTCAATCTTAGAAAAATCTAAAATATCATTAATAATAGTTAGTAAAGCTTCACCACTATGACGAATTGTTTCAACAAAGTGTTGTTGCTGAGAAGTTAGTTTTGTATTTAGCATTAATTCCGTCATCCCAATTACTCCATTCATTGGAGTGCGGATTTCATGACTCATAGTTGCCAAAAATTCACTTTTAGCACGGGTTGCTTCCAGTGCAGCTTCTCGTAAAGCCAATTCAGTTTCCACCGCTTTTTTAGCAGCTAGTCGCAATTCTAGTTCATCAATAACGATCGCAGCTAATTCTTGAAGAGTTGCTTTTTCTGCCTCTGTTATTTCACGGGGTTGTTGATCAATTACACATAGCGTTCCCAAATTAAATCCATCACTGGTTTGCAAAGGGAATCCTGCATAAAACCTTAGCCCAAAATCTCCAGCTACTAAGGGATTAGCTAATGTGCGAGGGTCTACTTTAGCGTCTACAACCGTGTAAACGTTATCTTGCAAAATCGCACTAGCACATAATCCTGGTTCCCTTCCAATCTGCTTTACCTCTAACCCATGATGGGACTTAAACCAAATTCGGTCATGATCAACAATGCTAACAATTGAAATGGGAACTTGAAAGAACCTAGCGGCTAGGGCTGTAATGCGGTCAAAAGCACCATCTATAGGTGTATCAAGAATATCATAGCGATGCACGGCTGCTAGTCGCTCTGATTCATTGGCAGGAATGAGCGAATCTTGGTTCATTACATTAATTAATGTTATTTTTTAGTTAAAAGTACAATATTGATAGGAAATTAGCGCTACTTTTGATCAGCAATTTGCTGTTAAGGCAGCGCTTACTATTTATAGTTCCCAGTTACAGCAAACGAGTAACAGTTAAAAAATTAAGTATTGATAACTTAAGCAGATTTAAACAGTTAATAAGTAGCTGGATGAAAATAAACTTAACATGATGGCTGGCGATTGATCATGGGTTATGGTTAATTGTTAATTGGTTGTTAGTGATGTTTACCCGCTCCCAGATATAATTCTGCCACTTTGGGGTCATTTAACAATTCTGAGCCAGCGCCAGTAAAGCGATCGCGTCCTGTATCCAACACATAACCCCGATGCGCCATTGCTAAAGCTTTACGCGCATTCTGTTCTACCAAAACAATTGCCGTTCCCCCTTGATTAATTTGTTTAATCTGCTCAAACACATTAGTTACTAACAAAGGAGACAAAGCAGCAGAAGGTTCATCTAATAATAATAAGCTGGGTTCCAGCATTAAAGCTTTTCCCATTGCTAACATTTGGCGTTCACCACCAGAGAGTGTACCAGCACGTTGCGATCGCCGTTTAGCTAAAACTGGAAAAGCCTCAAAAATCTTTTTTTTCAGTGGTGACAAAGCATCTTTACGGATAAAAGCACCCATTTCTAAATTTTCTTCCACACTTAAAGAAGGAAAAACATTAGAAATTTGCGGTACATAGCACATCCCACGTTTAACAATTTGATTTGACTTTAACCCAGAAATAGTTTCGCCTTTAAAATTAATTTTGCCCTGATGGGGAGTTAGCAACCCAAAAATCGCCTTGGCTAGAGTTGATTTACCTGCACCATTAGGTCCTATCACAGCAACCAATTCACCTGGATAAATTTTAAAATTTATACCTTGCAGGATATCTAAATCTTTAATATATCCAGCCCAGACATCTTCAACTTCTAATATAGGAGCAGAATTATTCATAAATTAGCGGTTAGCTTTTAGCGGTTAGCCGGAAGCTTATACAGATAAACACATCATTGTTATATATACCAGCCAAATTACTATTTAGCCAATAGCCAAAAGCAATCAGAGGAAACAACTTCTAGCTGAGTGCTTATTGCTAATTGCTAACCGCTAATTGCTATTGTGGGGTTTTTTGTAAGTCAGGACGTTCTTCTGGGACAATTGCCCCTTCTACCGGACAAACTTGCAAACATATACCACAGTCAATACAAGTAGTAAAGTCAATCCAGTACCAGTCAGTACCCTTAGCATTTTTGCTAGGACCATCGTGAATACAGGCGACAGGACAGGCATCGACACAATCAGCAACGCCTTCACATATATCAGTGACAATTGTATGCGGCACGGTGTTCTCTCTGTTTGTTGTAAAGGAAGGCGACTGCTTCTAGATTAGCAGTTAGCTTTTAGCGATTAGCAGAGCAAAGTTAACTGTTAACTGTTTCTATTTCAGTGTTACCATCAGTTTTCACCCACGCAATGCGACCGATGTGACGATCGCAAGCATATTCCCGAATTTCTGTCTGTTCGCGCCCGACTAATTCCATTTCCACCCGCACTAAATTATCAGCCGCTCTCAGTTTTTGAGCATAAGCCAAAGCAGCCGCCTCAGCTTCGGGTGTTGTTGGTACAACTAACCAATCGCTTGCGGGTGTATGACGGGGTAACTGACCATTAAATAGTAGTACCTGATGCAATTCTTCGATATTGAGAGAAAAACCTATCCCTGGATATGTTTCTCCTTGGGGATGGTAAAGACCCAGCAGTTGATCATAACGCCCGCCCTGCCCTAAAACTCGCGCATTTATTCCAGCATCACTGACAACTTCAAACACAATGCCAGTGTAGTAGTCAAAAGTTTGAATTAAGCTCAAATCAAGAATTAGTGGCAAAGGAGAAGTGCAAGTCTGATTAAGCAGTTCCACTAAAGATTTGAGATTATTAACGCTCTGACGACCGGATACATCTAAATCTAAGCTGGCGACTCGTTGCAAAACATCCTCTGGGCGACCACGCAGATCAAACAAAGATAATGCTAGTTGCTGCTGTTCTTCCGATAGAGGGAGATTTTTTAAGGCTATATAGTCAAGATTAGCAATACAGCAGCGTACTTTATCTTGTAATGCTGTGGGGAAAGAAGAAAGAAGCGATCGCGTTAAACCTGCTTCCCCTAGAATTAAATGCCACTGCTGTAACCCTAACTGCCCAAAACAATCTGCCAGCAACAGCAAAATTTCCGCATCCGCCAATATCCCAGCCGCGCCAATTAGTTCGACCCCAGCTTGAAAAAACTCTTGCTGGCGACCATGATGACCCACAGGAGATCGGCGAAAGACATTAGCGTTGTAGTACAGCCTTTGGGGGGAAGCGGCTCCCATACGGGTGACAGCAGCCCGTGCGATCGATGCCGTTAATTCTGGGCGTAAACCCAGGGTTCCTGCTTCTGCATCCTCTACCTGTATAACTGTTGCTGGCTGAATTGCCCCACCAGCCATTAAAGTATCCAGCCTTTCTAAAGTAGAGGTAATAATTCGGTGATAACCCCACCGATGAAACACTTGCTGCAAGCCTTTTTCCACCCAACGTTTTTGGGCAACATCAAGCGGTAGCAAATCCCTAGCACCAGGTGCATAAAAGTTTAGTCCTCTGTCATCTCCTTTTTGAGCGGAGAACGAAGTGGGTGGTTGATAAGTCATTATTTAATTATTCAGCTATTAGCTTCGGTGCAGTCGGCTTGAAAATTATAACTCTTGCAACAGTCATCCTTACCCTTACAGAGACGCGAAATTTCGCGTTTCTACTTGGCTAAATCTTTACTTCTTCTTGCCACCAAATAAACCACCAAATAAACCCCCGCCAGAGTTATCAGAGGGTTTTGCATTAGTTGCTTTGCTTTGATTTGACTGTGATTGCTGGGATGTCTTACCCGTGACTGACTGTTGAAATTTATCTAGTAATTGTTTAGCTTGTAATGCTTTTGGGTCTTTGGGATTCAATTGCAAAGCTTTATTAATGTGAACTTTAGCCATTGTTCCCTGATGTTGCTTCAAATAAATCATCCCCAATAAACTATGGCAGGTACTATTATTGGGTTCCAAACTCAAAGCATCCCGTAACTCCAAAATCGCCTTAGCCAAATTATTCTTACTCACATACTCTTCAGCCCTCTGAAGATAAGGAGTAACTGGCGATGTGGGGGACTCCGCAGGTTTATTTCCAGAAACAGGTATGTTTTGGGTTGTTTGTTTTGCAACTGTGTAGTTAGCACTTCCAGCAGTTGTGATTGTTTTGATGCCTTGACCTTCTTTGTACATCAAGAAAACCATATTTAGCTCACTAATTTGAGCAATGGTTTCTATTACCTGATAGAAAGAGTCATACTGTTTTGCTGCCAATTTTCGCAACAAATTCTTATATAAACTATCTAAATTAGCACCTGCTTGTGCTAATTCTTTGGCGGCTAGGCTAGTAATTTGCGCTGTAGCGGGTTCGGTGGCTAGACGCTTCCCTACATGACCTAGCAACACCAAATATTCGGCACGGTTACGAGACTTAGATAGTTCTGAATATGCAGGGCTGACTAACTTGGAAAACAGTTGCTTGGCAAACTCTTTTTCCTCTGGCGTTTCTGCTGCACAAGTATCGGGGTGCAATAGACGCGCCACCAATTTATAACGTTGACGTATTTGATCGGGGTCAGCATCAACTGGCACACCTAAAATTGCATGGTGGTCAGTGAGATCTAACTTAAATAGTCCTTGTTCAATCTTAAAAGACATAGCCGCCTGTCTGAGCTTTTTGCCTGCTTATAGTATGTCGTAGATTTATCTTGTTTGACCTCAAACTTTTAAGGGAGAAATCTGTAAAAGTTCATCACTGAGGCTTTCATGGATGTAACTATTGGTTGCGAGAATGCGACCAGAATGGATAACTAAAGGACTGCGATCGTATGCTGTGACTGTACCTCCGGCTTCTTGTACTAATACTATTCCGGCTGCTATATCCCAGGGGGATAGTCCACGCTCCCAATATCCGTCTAAGCGTCCACAGGCAACATGAGCTAAATCAACCGAAGCTGCCCCACTGCGCCGAACTCCTTGTGTCAGGTGGGTCAGGTGGCAGAATTCAGCATAATTATTATCTGCTGTTTCCCTTCTATCATAAGCAAAGCCAGTCACTAATAAGCTTTTGCTGAGGGATGATGTTTGAGAAACTTGAATTGGTTGCCGATTGCGAGTTGCTCCTAAGCCTGTAGCAGCGCGAAATAATTCGTTATGAAAGGGATCAAAAACTACACCAACTTTAGGAACTCCATTAATTAATAATCCAATTGAAGTTGCGAAAAAAGGATATTGATGTGCGTAGTTAGTTGTGCCATCAAGAGGATCGATCGCCCACAAATATTCACTGCTATTATCTCCCAGTTGACCAGATTCTTCTGCCAGGATTGAGTGCTGTGGGAAATGGCGTTTGATTATTTCTAAGACCGCATTTTCGGCGTATTTATCTGCTTCAGTTACTAAATCACCTGGTCGTCCTTTTTCTTGTACTGCTTCTAACTTACCCCAATATTTTTGCAAGATTGCACCACCAGCTAAGGCTGCTTCTGTAGCAATATCCAGAAAAATTTGTAACTGATCCGGAGAATTTTGACCCATGATTACTTGTTTTGACTTTTGAATTCAGCAGGAGTTAACCGCATTGGCTGTTCAGGATTCCAAATCCCTTTGCCCATGAGTCGGGCGTATTCTTGGGCGCGGATTAATCTTTGATCGTACTTGTGATTAGGCGATCGCACTACTGCTAGTACAGAACCTTCTTTCACTAGCTGCTCATTGAGCAATACTCCATCTTTCCATACATAAGCAAGCTTTCGCCCAAATTGATCTACTTGCTCGACATCTGACTCTAATAAAACTGATTCAAATACCAGCTTTTGATTATTTATTTTCCCAGTCAATTGCTCAAGCTGTTGTTTTGCCTGATCTCCCCAAGGCTGTTGTCGCAAATCTGGTGCTTCAATGCCAATTAACCTTACTCGATCAATTAATGCAGGTTGTTTAGTCGTATCCACCCATTCTAGAGTTTGACCACTGACAACCCGCTCGATCTTGACCATTGTGCCTTGAGGTTGCTTACTCGATTGGCAACCGAACAGCAGTAAGCAACAGCATAAAATTAGCAATCCCCTTTTCTGTAAGGTTATAAAATTATTAACCCGGAGTTGAGATCGAGCTTTACCCCGAAATTTTAAATTTCTATTCCTCAACCGTGAGAGGACTCCCACCACACTGTACTGGGTTGGTGGTGAGATGAATCGCGTTATTGATTTTGTGGTAAAGTGGTTATCAGTCAAGCGAACCTCCTGTAGTTGTGATAACCAAGCAACATAATTGGGACAAGTAGTGAAGGCAAAACATTCAAATACCGTAGGGCATACGGGATTTCAAGCTTGTGGAGAGAAAATAAGACTCCTTGGTGCTTGCATCAAAAGCATTTCTCGATGAAGCAAGAATCTCCAGTCACAGCGCAAGCTTGGCAGGAGAGTGTCAATCCTCATCTAACGGCAGCCCAAATCTGACTTTTCCTTTGGCAAAGTAGCGACCAAACTGAAGTTCGTAGACTTCATCCTCATCCTGCGTCTCTACTTCCAGATCAGAGCGAGCATAACTTACGCATAACAAAGCATAACCTTGTTCGCGCAGATGGGGAGAAAGTCCCAGGGCTTCTGGTTGGTGAATAATCCCTGACTTAACGCGCACAGCACAGGTGGTACAAGCGCCATTACGACAGGAAAAAGGCAGTTCCGTTCCCTGATTTTCCGCACTATGCAAAATATAGCGATCGTCTGGCACTGTTAGTGTATGATAAGTACCTGTCTGGCGATTGTGAATTTTAACTTTATAGTAATGGGGCATAGATCAAGTAGCGAAATATACTGTATAATAATTAGAGCTTACGCCAAAACGATGTAAGCTAAAAAAAGAAACACACCTGGAGAGGTGGCCGAGTGGTTTAAGGCGCAGCACTGGAAATGCTGTTTAGGGCAACTTAACGAGAGTTCGAATCTCTCCCTCTCCGTTATTCCTTAAGGTTGAATTGTTTGTGTCGGTTGTAGAGGTTGCTAGAGGTGGTTAGACTGATTTGATAATCTCTGGTAGTTTGATACGTTCAATATCAAGTTTTAAGTAATGTTCCTTAAGAACTTTGTCGCTATTGCCTACTATTTCAGCTAACTTATGGATCGGGTAATCGTTGTTAGCGTGATAACTAATCATTGTGTGACGTAATTGATAAGGTATACGATACCTGATCTCCATAGCATCTAATAATGTGTGCCATACTCCGTTTAAGCCTTTCTGCGAGATAGGCTTATTAGCAGCATTCAAGAATACATAACCCGTCCTATGAGGGATAGTTTCTAATAATGCTTGCAATTCATCATTGATCGGAAAGTAACGAACACTAACTGTCTTTGTTCCTTTCTTTTTAATAATTCTTCCACTGGCGTTAACTTGACCTTCACAGAACTTGATCCGCTTTTTGATTAGGTCTATATTTTCCCATTTCAAGGCTACCGCTTCTGACGGTCTACAACCTGTTAACCAACAGAAGTAAATGTATTTAAAGTACTGGTAATGCTTGCCAGGAAACCTTGAGTATGTTTCATTTTTGAGAGCGTGTAGGATTTTGTAAACTTCACTGACTGTGAAGATATCTATTTCCCGATCATCGTCACAAGTTGTATTTGTTTTTTTCTCAGACTTGATTGAGATAGATGATAGTAAGTCTCGGTAGTCTATACCCCATTTGCGCTGAATATTATCGGTTTTAGAGTTCCAATCAATAGCAGCAACTATTAATTTGAACCTGTCTTTACTTGTTTTACTGCTACGGGTTGAATCGTCAAAAATCCATTCTACTACTTGATTTTTTTGTTCAAGTCGTTGAAATGGACAACGTTTAATTAAATTTCCAACGGTTTGAATAGTTGTCAGAATATATGTTTCCTCCCATACACCAATAGATGTGTGAAATGACACATACTTATCCCACAGTATGTGCAAGTCATCTTTTTTTACTAACCTCAATTTCTCGGTTTTTTGTACTTTAAGAGCTTCTTGCGCTTCTTTTACTAATGCCTTGAGGTAGTCAATTTCTACGGGTTGACCATTGACAACTTGTTTGTTGATTTCCTCATCAATCATCAAGGCTAGGTTCAATGCCTGAATTTTGTCAGCGCCAACGCCTATTGTTTTTCTACCTAGCTTGCTGCATAGACGTACTTGGTACATAACCCCGTAGTTAGTATTCATTGTCATCATCGACAAATACTTAAAATCGTTGCTTTTGGCTACCGTCATATTGATTAGTTGGTTGAAGTGATAGCACTAATCATACATCAATGGTTGAAGCAATGGTTGAAGTGAAAGCAAAATAGTTTAATTTAAACTTTCAAACACTTACATAGAAAGGGTTATAAAGTATATAAGCGCAGCAGTAAAAATGCTGTCTAGGGCAAGTTAACGATGGTTCTAATCCCTCCCTCTCCGTTATTCCTTACTAAATATACCTTTCAGCCATTACTACTCAAAAGGTGGAATGGTTGAAAGAAATTATGAAGACCAATTCTCTCGAAAAGCGGGATAAAGGGTTAAACCACCATCAACAAATAGAGTTTGACCTGTAATATAAGCTGCTTCGTCAGATGCTAAAAATGCTACCGCCGCCGCCATTTCTTCGGAAGTTCCCGCCCGACCCAAAGGAATTTTACTTTCTACTTGAGCTTTTTTTTCTGGCTCATCAATCCAAGTTTGATTAATTGGTGTAATTGTTGCCCCAGGTCCGATCGCATTGACACGAATATTTTCACGGGCATATTCTAAGGCTAGCGATCGCGTCAAATTTTCCATCCCGCCTTTACTGACAGAATAGCCTACATAATCAGGCTTAGGAATTATTTCGTGAACGCTGGAAATATTAATAATGATGCCGCCACTACCCTGAGAAATAAAACTTTTGATTGCTTCGCGGGCGCAAATATAAGCACCTCGCAGATTAACCGCTAATACTCGGTCAAAATCCTCAATTTTAATTTCGTGTGCTGCCCCAGCAATTTGTATCCCAGCATTGTTAATGAGAATATCCAAACTGCCAAACTGATCTATTACCTCAGATACCATCCTAACTACATCAGCTTCTTGAGAAACATCAGCTTGTACTAGCAGACTTTTAACACCACAATTTTCAATATTTCCGCACGCCTCTTTAATTGCTAATTCTTCGGTTTCCTCAGCTTCGGCTGGACTGCTGCGGTAATTAATCGCTACATTAGCACCTTCTTGGGCAAAGCGAATTGCGATCGCTTGACCGATACCGGAACTTGCACCAGTTACTAAAACATTTTTTCCTTTTAGACCTTTCATATAACTATCTTCTCACGCTTACTTTTCTTTTATTTAGCCGTGCCTACTTAGAGTTTATCCGAAAAGTCCTTTCAAGAGTATTTAACCGCAGATAAACAAAATTGATAGATTTAGTCGCACGTTCCTATATATAATTTTGGGGGTAAGTAGATGGGCATAAATAAAATTATAATGAAATTCCTACGTCACCAGTCCCTAGTCCCACAAGAGCGCAAGTAACGTTTAATTTCACCTACATACTTAGCTGCACTAACATTTGCTGTTTGTTTCTGGTATGGCAACTCTTTGGTAAGAATTAAATCACCTTGATTATTATAATTTAATATCTCATGCTAGGTAATAAAATAAGATCTATTGCTTCCCCAACAGCTAAACCTAATCCCGCTAAAATTGTAAAAATCAAAAATTTATTGAATTTATTTAAACCACTGGAACGCATTTCTATCTCAACTAAAATTGTTGATATTAAAGGGATAATAACCAGGGTTATTACTAGGGGAGAAGTAGCTATCGCTGCCACTAAAATACTAAATAATAAAGCACTACTCAACAATAAAAACCAATTTTGCGAACAAATTTTAATTAAAGAAACTAATAAAGGATTTGCTTGTATCACTAAATAAAAAGCTATGAATGCTATAAATAAACCGACAACCCAAACAATGTGGTGAGCAGCTAACGACCAGCCGAGTAAAGCGTAAGCCAGCCATAGTAATAACAGAGAAAAACCAGAAACTTTCGGATTAAGTTCAAGATTCATAAGGGCTACTTGTTAGCATAATAAGCTTGGTTGCTTGTAATACAACACCACAAGCAGAATCAACTTCCACCCAGGATAACGCCTCTGCACAACAACCTGACACTTCCACCCAAGCAGTCGCACAGGAAACAGCTTGTACTTTAGTTAGAGACGGCTTTGGTACGCCGGGACAAGTTAAACTGCGTGTTGAAGAAGTAGCCACTGGGCTAGAAGTACCTTGGGGAATTGCCTTTTTACCCAATCGAGATATGCTGGTGACAGAACGTCCTGGGCGCGTGCGGCTTGTACGCAAGGGTAAACTTCAGCCGCAGCCAAAAGCTTTCTCTCCCCCCCCACACCCTACACCCCACACCCTACACCATGTGCCAGGTAACATTTACTTTTCATGCTTAAGATAGGTAGGATGAGAAACAAGTTAAAGCGAGTTTCTCCCTACATATCTTTTAAGCATATTCTCATGTTGGATTTATGGTACAAAAATGCTGTGATCTACTGCATCGATGTCGAAACATACATGGATGCAAATGGTGATGGTATTGGTGATTTTATAGGACTAACCCAAAAATTAGACTATCTTGCGGGCTTGGGAGTTACCTGCATTTGGCTAATGCCATTCTATCCTTCTCCTAATAAGGATAACGGCTACGACGTGATGGATTATTACAACGTCGATTCTCGCTTGGGAACGCTAGGCGATTTTGTAGAATTTACCGTTCAAGCGCGTGAGCGTGGTATGCGAATATTGGTTGACTTAGTAGTTAACCACACATCCTCGCAACATCCCTGGTTTCAAGCAGCCTGCAAAAACAAAAACTCAAAATACTGGAACTACTATCTGTGGTCGAAACAGAAACCCAAGGATATCAAGGAAGGAATTGTCTTTCCTGGCTTCCAAAAAACTACTTGGACATATCACCCAGAAGCAGAAGCGTATTATGCTCATAGGTTTTACGATCATCAAGCAGACTTAAATATTACTAATCCTGAAGTTAGGGCAGAAATTCAAAAAATTATGGGTTTCTGGTTAGCTTTAGGCGTATCTGGGTTTCGGATTGATGCTGCACCATTTTTGATTGAATTGCAGCAAGCTGACAATATCTGTGAAATGGTAGACGATCCGATTGTCTATATTGAAGAGTTTCGTAAATTTCTTTCCTGGCGGCAGGGTAATGCCATTTTGTTAGCAGAAGTGAATGAACTTCCTGAAGAACAAAGCCGATATTTTGGGAATGGTAATAGGATGCAGATGCTGTTCAATTTTTGGGCAAATCAGCATCTAATTCTGGCTCTTGTTCAGGAAAAAGCTGCACCACTGATTGAGGCATTAGCAAGATTACCCGAAATTCCCGAAGTTGGTCAGTGGGCAAATTTTATCCGTAACCATGATGAGTTAACACTAGATAAACTTTCTGAGGCTCAACAAGAGGAAATCGCCGCCGCGCTAGCACCAGATCAAGAAAAAATGTGGATTTTTGATCGCGGTATCCGCCGCCGCTTCGCTCCTATGATTAACGGCGATCCACGACGACTCAAGCTTACTTATAGTTTACTGCTAACTTTACCAGGTACTCCTGTAATTAATTACGGTGAGGAACTGGGTATGGGTGATGATTTATCTTTACCAGAGCGTCATCCGGCTCGTACTCCCATGCAGTGGTCGAGCGAACCCAATGGTGGTTTCTCAACTGCTCCCTCCGATAAGTTAGTGCTGCCAGTTATTGATGAAGGGGAATACGGTTACAAGCACTTAAATGTTAGTGTACAACGCCGCGATCCAGAATCGCTGCTTAACTGGATGGAGCGGGCAATCCGTATGCGGAAGGAATGCCCAGCATTTGGTTGGGGGAAATGGCAAATTTTGGAAACAGGGCATGAAAGCGTGTTTGCCCACCGTTGTGAGTGGAATGGTGAAGTGGCGATCGCTATTCACAATCTATCTTCTGAGCCAAGTCATATATCATTAACGCTCACAGATGACAAGGGCAGCTATTTGGTTGACTTATTTGAAGACCAACCCGATGAAGAGGTTTTAAAGATTTCACAAGATATCCAACTTGCGGCTTATGGCTATCGTTGGTTTCGAGTCAGACGCTAGATTTTTTAATTGAACTTTCTAAAAGGAGACAGCGAAATAATGAGTAAAGCAATAGGACATACTTGCTGGGCTATCCCTGAAGGCTATATTCCTGCGTATAGTACTGGCCCTGAACCTCAATTTCTTAGTCATGAAACTGCCTGTATACTGAATACCTCAGACCAAGATGCTCATGTAGAAATAACTATTTACTTTAGCGATCGCGAACCTATTGGCCCCTATCAAGTCACTGTGCCAGCGCGACGCACTAAACATCTGCGCTTTAATGACATTACCGATCCTGAGCCAATTCCCCTCGATACAGACTACGCCAGCGTCTTTAACTCAGATGTACCCATAATTGTGCAGCATACTCGACTTGATTCACGTCAGGCGGAGAATGCTTTACTCAGCACGATCGCATATCCCAGCAGTAACTCATAGATTTTTGAATTATTAGCAAGAGTGCGGGCTTTAGGGCGGCGATCGCCTCTTTTGCAAGGGGATACTTTAGAAGTTGCCGATCTCCAACTATTGCTCTACCTAAATTTAAGCTGAAAAAAGCTTTCATCCTGTCTTTTCACGGGGATGAAAGCTTACAGCAGGTTTATAGTTAACAGGTTTTTGGTAGTTAACTTTTAATTTCTTTCAGTTTCGTTCTAATGGCTTCAATTCTATTACGGTTGACTCCTAAATCAGATTTGCCTAGACGAGAAGCGGAACGCACATGAATGACTTTTGCGGTATCATCTAAATAAAATTCCACGTCGTCAACAAAACCCATAAGGGCGCTGGTAAATTCTGCGTATAAATAATTGGTGTTTTCTGTGATGATTTGAGTTTTGGGCATTGATTGGATCACTTGCTTGAGATTGGCGATCGCTTCTGCCACAGTAGAGTTATACGTTAATGGCTCAATTTTGTGTCCGGCATCTGTATCTTGGCTACAAACGCAATTTGGGGTATTAGGGCAAGGTGCTAATTTACCATCATTAACGCCCAGGTTATTAGGTCTTTTTCCTGCAAACATCATTATTACTCCTAGTATCACAAACGCTTCTTTTGACACTCCCCCGTCAAGCTTGCGCTGTGACGGGAGATTCTTGCTTCACTGAAACTTGCTCTTTGATGCAAGCACCATTAAGTCTTACAGTTTCTCCACAAGCTTGAATTTCCGTATGTCCTACGGTATTTGTTAACAAAATTCTTATGCCCTCTTCCCTAAGATTTTGTGTTGCATTTTCATCTCTATCGTGGTGAGTTTTACATTCAGGACAAACCCATTCACGAATACTGAGATTTAATGAATTGTTCTTAACTTTACAACTATTACAAAGCTTGCTACTAGGAAAGAATCTGTCAACTTGAACAAATATTGCTCCCTCTCTATCTAGTTTATGGCTGATAAAATTAAGCAACATTCCCCAACCAGCATCTAATATTGATTTCGCTAGTTTGGTACGTGCTAATCCTTTAATACAAAGGTTCTCAGCTATAATGACTTGGTTTTCGTCTACTAATTTTCTTGAGAGCTTATGGAGAAAATCTTGTCTTGTGTTCGCTATTTTTTCGTGAACTCTAGCAACTCTCTTAACCTGTTTCTGACGATTTAAAGACCCTTTTTTCTTTCTGGATAATGCTTGTTGTCTACGTCTTAAACGTTTAGCATATTTCCTGGTAGGTTTAATCGGATCAACTTTATCAAAATCTTTTCCATCAAAAGTAGTAACTAAATTACTTAAACCTAAGTCAATGCTTGTGATTTTCCCTTTCTTGTTAGTTGTTAAATCATCAGTTTCAAATAAAATTGCAGCAAAATATTTATCTGTACTGGTTTGAGAAACAGTTACAGACTTAATTTTACCGTTAATACTTTTTGAAATGTTTGCTTTAACAATGCCAAGTTTTGGAAGTTTTAAACCACCATTTTTAATTGAACAGCTTTCAGGATAACGAATTGATTGCTTTCTATGTTTACTTTTAAACTTAGGGAATCTTGCTCTTTTACTAAAAAAGTTCTTAAAAGCTGATTCTAAGTTTTTAAGTGTTTGTTGTAATGTAGCAGCAGTTACTTCTGTTAACCATTCATAATCAGATAGCTTTTTGAGTTGAGTAAGGTCTTTAGCCATGTCGTAATAGCTCATACCCTTACCCGTTTCTTCATACTGAGTGTTAGTTTTGTTCAGGTAATAATTAAATACAAATCTAGAACAACCAAAGCTTTTGGCTAATGCTTGTTGTTGCCCCTTATTTGGATAAATTCTCACCTTGAGTACGTCTAACATCAGTTCTTTTGAGCTAAACTTATCTATATATTAACATTTGACGCTTAAAGATGTCAACCTCATATCGTCACGGTTTTAGGTCTGTTTACAAACTTAACGCTCACGTTGTTCTCGTGGTAAAATATCGTAGACGTGCAATTAATGCCGAAATCTTAAGACGGCTCTCTAGAAATCTTAAAACAAACCTTAAATAAGTGGGAATCAGAACTACTAGAATTTAATGGAGAGTCAGATCATGTTCATTTGTTGATTGACTATAAGCCAGATATACCATTATCCACATTAATCGGGAACTTAAAAACAGTTAGCAGCAGATTAATCCGTAAAGAATATCCCTGGTTAGCCTCAAAATATTTCTATAACAAACCCTATTTCTGGACTGGTTCTTATTTTGTAGCTAGTTGTGGAGGTGCTACAATTGAACAATTAAAAAAATATGTCGAGCAACAAGCGACACCGGAATAAGGATTCGCTTCGCTCAATTTATATAGTTTGGTCGCCATTCATCTCGCCACTAACCCTACGGGTGTAGTGGGAGTCCTCTGGCTTTATTCTTGATAGACTGGATCAGGCTGGAGTTAAAGGGAAGATCTCTAAACTCCAGCCTGTAAACGACAGATTGCCAATCTATAAAAAATACTACCCTAACGGTGATGACTGGTGACTAACTAGCTAATAAGATTGCTGAGTTGAGCAAGGTGATTGATGAAGGTTGATTTATATAAATATCGTGCCATTGTAAAAGCCGTTTACGATGGCGATACCTGTACTGTCGATATTGACTTAGGTATGAAGGTGTGGATACATGGTGAAAAACTCCGTCTATCCCGAATTAATACGCCTGAAATCCGAGGAGAACAGCGAGAAGCGGGTTTGGCGGCGGGCGAATTTCTCAGAAAGCAAATTGATGGAAAACAGGTTTTCATTGAAACTATCAAGGACTCCCAAGAAAAGTATGGTAGATACTTAGCTGAGATTTGGCTGGAAAATCCAAATGATCAGTGGATTAATATTAATGATTTGATGGTTTCCCAAGGACACGCGGTTTATAAAACCTATTGAAAATTTGCAATTAAGTTGGGTTTGCGATCGCCCCTCTACTCACTTCTCAGTCAGCCTGATAATGTAAGGGGTTGACTTATTTTTTTGATAAGACCCAACCCAGACATTGTAATTACCTTCTAGCCATTGACCACTAATACCTGGATTCTTGCCATTGTAGTCATCATTACACCAACTACCACCAGGACCTTTAATTAGTAAGGTTGTATCCTCTGGACTTTCTACCTGAATAGTCAGATTTTTAAAGAAATTAGTTAATACTATTTTATGGTCTGGTTTTGCATCTACAAAACCAACGCATGAACCTGTTGCTGTTTCTGCACGACCTGCAACTTTTTGGGACGGTACTGTTCCACCACCAATACCCCTAATAGTTAGTGGATCTGGGGAAAAATTAGGGCTAATGGTAGGGTTTTCAAACATTGAGGTAGATTTCACTTGCTGGGCTGATGTAGGGGCGTTAAATAAAATGCCAGCAAGTATGGGAGTCCCGATGATAACTGCCCAGCGAGACACTGACCGGATGTTTGACTTTAATTTCGTCACTGGGTTGTACATTACTACTGCTACAAACGTATTTTTTTTGTTATCAAAAATGTAACTGCTCTATCGGTAGTAGTGACGATGTGATATAAAAGCGAGTTCCTCAAAAGTAGCAAAACACCAAAAACACCAAGCCCACTCCCTAGTAACGGGGAGTGGGCTTGGCGAAGTTAATATTATCTTGCTAAGGCTTTTTCCAGGCGTAATTTATCTAATCCCCGCGCCTGTAATAGTAGCCAAGATTGAATTAAATCAGGGCCATGTACCTCCCCAGTAAGGGCTGCACGGAGCGATCGCATTACCACTCCTTTTTTGAGGTTTTTCTCTTTTGTGACCTGTTTAATGATGGTTTGGGCATCATCTGCACTCAAGGAGTTATTAGTTTCTAATGCTTGTGCGATCGCATTGACTACATCAGCAGCGCCAGGTTGCTGTAACTGGGCAGCAGCTTCTTCGTTATACTCTACGGTTTGAGTAAAGAAGACGAGGCTCATTTCTACAGCTTCTTCTAAACGATTCAAACTAGCACCAATTAAGGCAGAAATCTGTTCTAGCCAAGTGCGATCGCCCTCTGGGTCAAATTCATATCCAGCCGCCTGCCAATATGGAATCAACTGATCTGTTAACTGATCCACTGGCATTTTATGGATATATTGACCATTAAGCCAATTTAACTTTTCCCAATCAAATTTAGCGCCTGCATTATTTACACGCTCAAAACCAAACTCTTTCGCTGCTTCTTCTAAGGTAAAAATTTCCTTGGTTGAATCTGGCGCTGACCAACCTAATAGGGTCATATAATTAGCTAAAGCTTCGGCAGTATAACCCATCTGCTGAAAGTCAGAAATCGAGGTAACGCCGTCTCGTTTCGATAGCTTTTTGCCTTCTTGATTCAAAATTAAAGGTGTGTGGGAAAATTCCGGCACAGCAGCGTCGAAAGCTTCGTACAGTAGAATTTGCTTTGCTGTATTAGCAATATGGTCTTCTCCTCGGATGACATGGCTGATATTCATATCAATGTCATCGACTACCACAGCTAAATTGTACAAAGGTTGTCCAATGTGGCTTTCATCAGAGGCACGGGCAACTACCATATCACCACCCAAGTCACTACCACGCCAGGTAACTTTACCTCGAACTAAATCATTCCAAACTATTTCGCGGTTGTCATCAATCTTAAAACGAATTACTGGACGACGACCTTCAGCTTTAAATGCGTCTTCTTGTTCTGGAGTTAAGTTGCGGTGGCGGTTATCGTAGCGCGGTGCTTCTTTTCTAGCTTTTTGCGCTGTCCGCATTTCGTCTAATTCGGTTTCACTGGTATAGCAGCGATAAGCTAATCCTTTATCTAAAAGAGTTTGGACGGCTTGGCGATATAAATCGAGCCGATCTGACTGAAAAATTGGTCCTTCATCCCAATTTAATCCCAGCCAAGTAAGACCATCAAGGATATTTTGAGTATATTCTGGGCGCGATCGCTCTTCATCTGTGTCTTCAATTCTGAGAATAAATTTGCCGCCATTATGACGCGCATACAGCCAGTTAAATACAGCAGTTCTTGCTGTACCAATATGTAAATTTCCCGTAGGACTAGGAGCAATACGAACTCTAACAGTCATTCTATTTTAGATTTTGATTTTACTTACAATTGTTAACGTTAGCGCCAAATATACTTCTGGCTAACATCAATAGTTTTTTTTATCGCAGATGTGAGCAGATGGACGCAGATGACGCAGATGTTAACCAAAATTTTATCGACTTATGCCAGGGGTCTAATGAAAGATGAATCAAAAATGAGAAATCTCGCCTTAACTCATCCTTGATTTTTGATTATTTATTCTACGGGACTGACGGGGCTCGAACCCGCAACTTCCGCCGTGACAGGGCGGTGCTCTAACCAATTGAACTACAGTCCCAAACGCGAATTTGTTTTTCGCGACAATTTCTAGTATGCCAGCATTATTCTGGTTTGTCAACTACATCTTGAGAAGTATCTTGTAGAAACTCGACTAGCCAATCTTTAACGTGGCGGGTGGCGCGGCAGTCGTCTTCGTTGTAACGCAGAATTAAGTCCAGCAGTGTGCGATCGCCTTTTTGTAACCATTCATCATACCAACAGATAGATTGGGAACCACTTGCTAAGGGATCTCGCCAGTTAAACCCCAACCAGTTAGCAATTAATTTAAGAGAATATCCATGCAATGGTAAGGTTACGGTATCTATAAGCTCTTGATGCAGATCGACACAGCGCGATAGTACTGGTTCAATTTGTTGATATGGTGTCTTGTAAAGCTTCGCTAAACGCTTGATTGTGTCTGTTTCATAAGGTGAATAATGAAAAATTGGTGCGTTTGGATAAGCTTCAATTAAATCTAAAAATTGCTGCCAGATTAATTGCTGATCTTCAGGTTTTTCTGCTAATACAGGATAAAATTTTTCTGTTTGAGCAATTTTATCAACAACTAAAATTCCCAAGAGATAGTCAAGATTTAAACTTGGTTCGGCTTCAATATCAAAATATATTTCAATGTCTGCTGTTGGTATATTTACCTTGGTTGAATTGGATAAAGAGGGAACTAACAGCACCTGATTTGTTAAAACAGCTTGCGCTTGTCTGACTATCTGTTGCGCTAACTCAGCGTCCATCTCAGGCTCTAAATAAACTGGATTTGCATCAGCTAGAGACTCTAAGCTAGTTAGCCTGAGCGTTTTTAAATGCTCGTATCGCTTGGGAGTAACGCCAGGTAATAAAGATAAGTGCTGTTGAGAGGTTGCAAGCTCATGGCAACCTATTTGCCAAGGGCAGATACTACACTGTTGTCGAGAAATAAATACTTCCGGTTCCTGCTTTTCCAGCAGCATTTGAAAACATTCTTTCAGATGAATTTGCAATTCTGGAAGCCAGCGCCACAAATCTACTTGATAACTTCCTCTTTCCCGTAAGATTAACCAAGCTTCTTCTGACCAAGCACCTTGAACTGCTGCTAAATTTTGGGTATGATATGCTGCAATAATTTGATATTCTTGCTTGGGACGTTTGCCTAAATGAATATCTATAGGAATATAAACCCAATCACCGAAGTAGGATTTTCCAGGCTGTTTAATTAACAAATCTGGAGAACTTAATAATGTTAATTCTTCTAACGGCGATTCATTTAAACCTAGAGTGCTAGGTTCTATGGTTGTACTCAGTACACCTTGATAAATACGTTCAACACCCTGCTGCATTAAAGCTACGGTAGCCTTAACGCCAGTTTGCCAATCACCTTTCTGGTAATCTGGCTTTATATGTGGGGTAGCGCCTTGGCTAATTTGCTCTGTCAGAACAAAATTTTCATGCACCAGTCGTTCTTGTTGTAGTTTCAACAAAAAGTCGCTAGGAGGGGCTTTCAGAGTGCGATCGCCATATATATCTAAAAAGGTTCTACGTGGACAACGTAGATAACTTAGGAGTCTTTCAACAGTTAGCAGCATGACTCCAGCGTAACAATAAATGCGTCTTGTTATGAGAGAGAAGGGAGGAGAGAGGAGGGAGGGGGTGGAGAAAATATTACATCTGTGGTTAATTATTTCAAATCTGACTAATGCCAAAGTTAAGTAGAATGTGTCTTAATTTAAGCGATCGCTAAAATATAACTGATATAATTTCCGGCTAACTCTGGCTGAATTTCCCTCTAATTTAATTAATCCCATACTCTCCAACTGATACAGTTGAATTGTTTTCTTTTCTAAAGTGACAAGCTCTTGAGCAAGAATTTGTTGAAAAACTTTCCCTAATTCTTGTTGATTTTCCAGTATTTCTAAATGTCTTAGTAAATGTTGCTGATAAATTCCTGCATTTGTAGGTGCATCCTTAATTAACTGTTGAATAGTAATATTTTGTTGAGATAAATGATATAATGCTAAACGTACTAAATAAGGATGTCCTGCCACCATTTCTTTAAGTGGCATCATATCTTCCCTGCTAACGCCATGACGGTCAGCTAAAGAGTACATTTGCTCTAAATTAAATTCCTCTAGCTTAATAAATTCTCCGACATTAAAAGGAGATTGATTAATTCCTAATTTGCCATAATCTTCTGTAGAATAAGCAATTACTAGGCGTAGTTTCTCCCAAGTTTCAGATTCTTTGCTTTTTTCATACCAATTTCGCAACATGGGAAAAAAGTTGTGATAGATTTCTGGATATTCAAATAATCTATCCACTTGATCAAGCACTAAGACTAACACGCCGTCTAGTTGTTGTAATAATTTTTGAAACTGGCGGGTACAATTCAGCATCAGCAAATCATCGTTATCCCATTCTTGCATTGCTGGTGCGTTGGGAACTTTTTGTTGAAAATATGTATAAAAGCTGCGTAAGAAACTATAAGAGTTAGTAAATTTATTAGTGTCAATTAAACCAATATTTAAGTAAACTGTTTGATAGTTCTTTTGATGGGCATCAGCAATAATTCTTTTGATTAAGGAAGTTTTACCCATTTGTTTAGGTGCTTTGACTCGCAATAAAGCACCTGGCTCTTCTAGTTTGGCATAACATTTTGATTCTATACAATCTCGCGCAATATAATAAGGAGAATTTATCGGCTCTGGACGGTCTGGGAAAGGGATACTTTTAGTAATATATCCGTATTTTTCTAAAATTTTGGGGCTGACTAAGGTGCGCTTATATTTGAGAAATAATTCTAGTAAACTTTCCCGATAATCAGAATAAGCTTCGGGAATAATTTCAAATTTTTGGCAGATATTTCTGATGTGATGGATTACTGTAGTTATATGCGTTGCCCGAATTTCCTTAAGAATTTCTTCATCTTTGCTACCTGCTAAGAAGAGAGACAATACTTGGTTTTGTCTGGGTGTTAAAGCTTGTTGATAGATTTTACAAAAAGTTTCTTGATTCATTTGGGTTTTGAGAATATTTTTAATATTTAGTATCTAAGTATAGATCCCCCTAAATCCCCCTTAATAAGGGGGACTTTGAATTATTCCCCCCTTTTTATAGGCGTTGGCGTAGCCTGCGCGTAAGCGCATAGCCTTCCCGAAGGGTAGGGGGGTAGGGGGGATCTAGATTTCAAAATGTGAGCGTGTAAGTGCAATTGTTGAAATTTTACTCAACTTTTCAGGTTAACGGTTGAAAGCCCATAAGATACTATCAAACAGCCCAAAGCAGTTATTAAATATATAACAAGGTAAAAATGCAGAAGAAATTCTTAAGGATAACAATATCAGCAATTTTGACAAGTGCGATCGCATCTGGCATAATTAACAATATTACTAGCCGTGTGGGTATTGAACTAGGACAAGTCAAGGCTGTCTTAGCTAAAGACGTTGAGCAGAGACGGGCAAAAACACTTCTAGCCCAAAATAGTGAAGAACAAACTCGCATTGCAGTCTATCAAAAAGCTAGTCCTGCGGTAGTAAAGATTGAATATGATAATGGTACGGGTAGTGGTTTTATTGTTTCTCCAGATGGATTAGTTTTAACAAATGCTCATGTTCTGGAAGATGCGCCATCTACTGTTAAAGTTATTCTCAATGATGAAACGGAAGTATTAGCCGATGTTATTGGCTTTGATAAACGCGGTATAGATTTAGCTGCGCTGAAGATTCGCAATCAAAGCAATTTGCCTACCCTGAGTTTAGCACCACCTGGAACAGTGCAAGTCGGGCAATCAGTTTATGCTATTGGTTCACCTTTTGGGATTGAAAATACTTTTACTAGCGGTGTGGTGAGTAGAATTGACCGCAAACGCAACTGGATACAACACGACGCGCCAATTAATCCAGGTAATTCTGGAGGACCATTGCTTAATTCTAAGGCAGAGGTGATTGGGGTGAATACGGCATTATTCAATCCTACTGGTAGTAAAACATTTCTTGGTATTAGTTTAGCGATCGCAGTTGCCGAAGTACAACCTTTTTTAGTGGCGCTACAGCAGGGTAATGGGTATGTAGCCCAGCGACCACAACAGCCTGATGACAATTCCACAACAACTCAACAATTACCTTTAGATGGGAAAACTGTAACAGCAACACTTAAAAAAGGTGATGATGTGTTACCAAATAATACCTACTATCACACTTATACATTTCAAGGTCGGGCTGGTCAACAAGTAACCATTGAAATGAACAGTAAGCAAATCGACTCAGCTTTATTTTTGGTGTCTGTTGATAGCAAAAAAATCCTTGAGCAAAATGATGATATTTCCCCTAATGATTTTAATGCCAAATTAGTTGCTACATTACCTGCCGATGGCACTTATGTAGTAATTGCTAATGCTTTTGAACGTGGAGAATCAGGGGAGTATAGCTTAAATGCTGTTGTTAAGTAAACCAGTCGAAATTACCCCCCTTAATCCCCCCTTAGTAAGGGGGGAAACTAGCTCCCTTCCCTATTCTTACTCCCTCCCCTTAATAAGGGGAGGGTTGGGGGGGGTCAAAGATATTTCGGCTCAATACCAGAAATCTTAATGAGAAAAAAACCATGAAATTCAAGTTATTTTCAATTGGCTTAATCACTACAATAATTGCTACATTAGGACTCAATTTAACGACTCAAAGAGTGCAAGCAGAATCCAGATATCAATTTTATTGTGGACAAAGCTACGACGCAACAGCAAATCAACGTTTTCCCGCAACTAAAGCTAGGACAACACGGGGACAGATTGTATTAATTCAATGGCAAAGAGTTGATGTTCCTGGTTATTCTCCCCAACGGCGCTGTCGAGAAATATCACCACGCTTTCAGCAAGCTTATAACAATGGCACATTAAATTTAATTACCAATGCCAAAATAAATGGTCAATCTGTCATTTGTACTACTAAAGAATACGGGGGTAACTGTGTAACTGTGTTAATGACTTTGCAGCCAAAAGATAATTCTTTACAAATCTTGAACGATTTGAGAGATATTCTAAATCTTCGTCAAGTTGGTCCAATTAAACACAGTTCTGCTATTCCCCAGATTTACTACCAAATTGACTTAGAAGATTTGATGCGTAACGCACCATTAGAACAAGAAAGATGAAGGATATCGGGTTTATGCGAAAAAACTAGCGAGCAAGATGCTCGCACTACCTTGTTACTAGGAAAATTATCGTTTATCTTAACTAAAAAGAGGAAAAATCCATGAAACGCACATTAATTACCACTCTGGCATTAACTTTAACCACAACTATCATCACTGCTGCTTTTATTAACTCTAATTCTCACCAAGTTAAAGCTGAATCTACAGTGCAATTTCTATGTCGCAGTAGTTATGACGAAGACCAAGGTACACGCTTACCTACGACATTGGCTTGGACATCACGGGGTAAAATTGCTGTGATTCGCTGGGTAAAAGAATTAGGTGGTAAGTCTCCGCAAGAACGTTGCGAAAAAATATCGCCTCGCTTTCAAGAAGCTTATCAGAAGGGGACTTTAAGCTTAATTACTAATGGCAGAATAAATAATCAACCTGTGATTTGTACTGCTAAAGAATATGGTGGTAAATGTGAAACTTTGTTGATGACTTTGCGCCCAGGAGATAATTCTTTGCAGATGCTTAATAGTTTAGTGGAAACTCTCAATGGTCGTGGAGTTGGTCCAATTAAGCATAGTTCTGGTGTTCCTCAAGTTTATTATCAGGTTTATATTGATGATTTTTTGCAAACTGCACCTGTAGAAAAAGAGTAAAGGTGGCAGATAGCCCGCACAGATAAAGATCCCCCCCAGCCCCCCTTAATAAGGGGGGAGCATGAAGTCAAAGTCCCCCTTATTAAGGGGGATTTAGGGGGATCTCCCCACTACTAATACCAATCAACTAAACACTAATTCCTATGAAACCTTCCCTCTATTTCTCCCTAATTTCCTTAATCACTCCTCTATTACTCCTCCCCACTGCTAACGCCCAAGCATTACCCACAAAATCACCAACTAATACATCTACACAAATTGCAGCGACACCGCAAAATATCCAGAAAATCGCTCAATCTATTACAGTCAAAGTATTTGTTAAAGATAGTCGTGGTTCCGGTATCATAATTGCTAAACAAGGTCAAACTTATACCGTATTAACTAATGCTCATGTAGTTAATCGCGGTCAACCTTTCCGCATTCAAACCCCTGATGGCAAATCTTATAATGCTACTTTAATTACTCAAGGTAATTCCTTAAAAGATAATGATTTAGCTGTCTTGCAATTTAGCTCTCCTGATAATTATCAAGTTGCTAAATTTGCTGATTCATCCAATTTATCAGAAAATCAAACTGTTTATAGTGCGGGATTTCCGATTGATGAAACTTCTTTAAAACTGACGGCTGGCAAAATATCTGTGATTACACCAAAAGCTTTGGTGGGTGGTTATCAAATTGGTTATACAAATGACACATTTCAAGGAATGAGTGGCGGTGCTTTGTTAAATCAGCAAGGCGATGTGATTGGTGTGATTGGCATGGGTGCGGAGGCGATTTTAAATGATGCTTATGTTTATACTGATGGGACTCGCCCCAGGAGTTCAACTATACAGCAATTAAGAGGCGCTTCTTTTGCAGTACCTATTGCTAATTTAGGGCAGGTTGCGCCGAATTTAGCTGCAAGTATTCCTAATGCTGGTGGTAATGCTAATCGGACTGTTTATACGGGAATTGTTGCGAAAATAGATAAGATTGCTGAACAAATTACTGTCAAAATAGATTCAATTAATAATGGTAATGGTTCTGGGGTAATTGTTGCTAAAAATGGGCAGAATTATTATGTGTTAACTGCTTCTCATGTGGTGGAAAATCAAGATAAATATACAATTGTGACTCCTGACGGGCGCAAGTATGCTTTGTCTCCTAGCAACATTCAGATTTTTAAAGGAGTGGATTTAGCTGTTGTACAGTTTAGTTCTAGTTCTTCTTACCAAGTAGCAACTTTGGCTAAGTATGATTTTCAGGATTATAGTAAACAAGTTTTTGTATCGGGTTTTCCACAGTTAAACCGCAACCAAACAAATCAACAATCGCTCTTGTTGACTTTTGGATATGTTTGGCGAAAAGATAATGCAGATTTTTTTGCGAAAGAAAAAGCTTCTTTATCGCAAGGTCAAGATTTAGTTTACAGCAATATTTCCTACGGTGGGATGAGTGGCGGAGCGGTGCTGGATAGTTTTGGGCGCTTAGTTGGGATTAATACTGGGGCAGAAAATGAATCGGCAAATAATCAACGAGGTGAAGTAGTTGAATTTAGTGTAGGTTATAGCTTGGGAGTACCAATTAGCACTTTTTTAAGTCTGGCGAGTCAGGCAAAAGTAACCACAAATTTGTTACAAGTGCAAACAAATCAACCATCTGCTTTAACTCAAACAGAATTTGCTTCTATTGTTAATCAATTAGTAAGTTTACAAGTTCCCTCAAAAGATGCTGATGCCTTTGCTTGGCTGAATTATGGTAATCAACTATGGCGGATACGGGATTTTAAAGAGGCGCTTGCTGCTTTTGATAAAGCGATACAAATTATTCAGCATCAACCAAATTTTTCTAAACAATATTATGCCCAAGCTTATTATGGGAAAGGTTTGACATTATACTGGATGGAGAAATATTCAGAAGCAGTTGATGCTTTAAAGCAAGCTACTCAAATCGATCCCAAATTTCATCAAGCTTGGCGTTTGCGTGGTGCGGCTCTTAAGTCTTTGAAAAAATATCCAGAGGCGCTGGCATCATATCAGCAAGCAATTAAACTTAGCCCGCAAGAATTTGTTCTTTATGTAGAACTAGGCAATACATTCAGTAATTTAGAACGTTATCAAGATGCTATTGTTGCCTACAGTGACGCAATTAAGATTAAACAGCATCCTTGGGCATACAACAACCGAGGTTTAACTTACAAGAGTTTGCAAGAATACCAAAAAGCGCTAGCCGATTACAACCGTGCGATCAAACTTCAACCAGATTACGCTGATGGCTACTACAACCGAGGTGTAACTTACTTTTATTTGCAAGAATACCAAAAAGCGCTAGCCGAGTACAACCGTGCGATCGCGCTTCAACTAGATAATGCTAAAGCCTACAACAACCGAGGTAATACTTACGATAATTTGCAAGAATACCAAAAAGCGCTAGCCGATTACAACCGTGCGATCGAACTTCAACCAGATTTAGCTGAAGTATACTACAACCGAGGTAATACTTACGATAATTTGCAAGAATACCAAAAAGCGCTAGCCGATTACACCCGTGCGATCGAACTTCAACCAGATTTAGCTATTGCCTACAGCAACCGAGGTAATACTTACAAGAGCTTGCAAGAATACCAAAAAGCGCTAGCCGATTACACCCGTGCGATCGCACTCAAACCAGATGATGCTAAAGCCTACTACAACCGAGGTGTAACTTACGGTAATTTGCAAGAGTACCAAAAAGCCCTAGCCGATTTCACACAAGCGATCGCACTCGAACCAGATTATGCTTCTGCCTACTACAACCGAGGTTTAACTTACGATAATTTGCAAGAATACCAAAAAGCAATCGCCGATTACACCCGTGCGATCGAACTTCAACCAGATTTAGCTGATGCCTACAACAGCCGAGGTGTAACTTACTATAATTTGCAAGAATACCAAAAAGCGCTAGCGGATTACACCAGTGCGATCGCGCTTCAACCAGATTTAGCTGATGCCTACAACAACCGAGGTAATACTTACGATGATTTGCAAGAATACCAAAAAGCAATCGCCGATTACAACCGTGCGATCGCGCTTCAACCAGATGATACTGAAGCCTACTACAACCGAGGTATAACTTACTATAATTTGCAAGAATACCAAAAAGCGCTAGCCGATTACAACCGTGCGATCGCACTTAAACCAAATGATGCTGATGCCTACAGCAATCGAGGTTTAACTTACTTCAATTTGCAAGAATACCAAAAAGCAATCGCCGATTACAACCGTGCGATCGCGCTTCAACCAGATGATGCTAAAGCCTACGGCAACCGAGGTTTAACTTACTCTAAATTGCAAGAATATCAAAAAGCTTTTGCAGATTTACAAAAAGCTGCACAACTGTTTTATGAACAAGGGGATATGCAAATGTACCAAGAAGTACAGGAAGCTATCAAGGAGTTACAAAGCAAGCTTTAAATATCAATAATCCTTATTTATTGCTGCTAGTTACTTTCGCTTTGCTATTTTCCTCAAACTTATCTTTAGCAGCAGTCATTCCTTCAGCTTCTCTGCCCTATTACCCTCTGGAAATACGTTCAACTACTCCCGCCAACTTTGATGATAACTCGATTAAGATTAGTGAGGGTAAAATCATCCTACCTGAAAGTTTGCAGGATGAACTAGAGAGCGAAATAACGGCAGCGCAAACAGAATTAAATAGATTAAGTAAAAGCTTGTCGATTAATTTCGATAATCAAGATATTGGCATTGTTTATCTACATTTAGGACGCTCGGATTGGAGTATTAAGTTTACCTTTGGTGGGATAGTTTTAAACACTTCGGAGGATATTGTTGTTGATACGCAGGAAGTTTTTGCTTTAAAGAAATGTTTTGATCAAGTTAAATGGATTGAGATTAAGGGGAAGAGATATGCAGCTACGGGTTATATGACGCAGATTGGCGGGATGTTGCACGCGGAGGAGTGAGGAGGAAGGGGGAAGGGGGGAATTATGGATATATTGGCTCCGTTTTTGTCGGTGAGATCCCCCTAAATCCCCCTTAAAAAGGGGGACTTTGGCTAACTTCTCCCCCCTTTTTAAGCTCTGCTGGGGGGGATCGAAGGGTTTGAAAACACACCATAGGGGGTTCCCGCAGGGGTTCTTTAGGAATATCCGGTAGTTCAAAATCCACAAAATGGGCAAAGCGTCGCTCAATAACAGAGGCAAGATTTAAAGTATTTTCTTGATTTTCTATTAATACAGTTCTAAGAATTTCTTTTGCTTCTTCTTCAAGGGAACGCCCATGAGCTTCCGCTCGTTTTTGCAAGAGATTTTTGATGTCATCATCAAGGTTTTGGAGGGTTATATTATTCAGAGTTTTTAATTAATTTAGGCGCGTTAGGCAGATTTTCAATCTCTCACTGAGTTAGAATTTAGGCAAATGAGTGGATAATTATATGTTAACAACAGCTAAAGTTCAAACAGATGGCAAACAGCAAAGCATAATCTTACCAGAAAATTATCATCTTAATGGCGATGAAGTCTACATCAAAAAAATCGGAGATGTAATTACTTTAATAGATAAGGATAATTCCTGGCAATCACTTTTTGATAGTCTGCCTCTATTTACAGATGATTTTATGGCAACCCTAGAACAATTACCTGTTGAAACTAGAGAAGAACTTTTTGAATGAAATATCTTTTAGATACTAACATAAGATTATGCTTCTTTCTCCGTAAAAGCGACATCTTGATAAATATCAACTAAACCAATTTCAAATTCAAGATGTTGTAACTTGATAAGATCACTTTCAGATTTATATTCCCTAAAAATCCATTCTCCCTCATTGGTTTTGCTATATTGCATTACTTGATAGTGATTTTGTTCAACTAAAAGATATTCTTTAAATTCAGGAATGGAACGATAAAAAGTAAATTTATCACCTTGATCGTAATTTTTGGTTGATTTAGATAAAACCTCAACAATAAATAAAGGATTAGTGATAGTTGTATTATTTTTACCTGTATAGATAGGATTTTCCGCGACTACCATTACATCAGGATAAGTATATTCTCGGTATTGAGGAATCCACAAGCGTACATCACCAATATAAACCCGATATTGCTTACGTCTGAGAGCATACAATAAAGCAGCAGCAAGATTAAGCGCAATTTGATTATGATTAGTAGTACCGCCAGTCATCGGGATAATTTCTCCATCGTGATATTCACTTTTATAAAGTGCTTTTTCCTCTAGTTCTAAATATTCTTCGGGGGTATAAATACGTTGATGAGTTTGGACTTTCATATTATTTGCCTCGACTTTATTAATTGTAAATTTTTAATAAAATAACTTTATTTTTACATTAAATTGCATATTGATATTATATCAACTAAATAGTTAAAAATTGCCTCAAATTATGTCAGCAAGCAATTATTACAAAGTTGGTGGTAGCTTAAACCACAACCACCACACTTATGTCACCCGTGAAGCAGATATCAAACTTTTGGAACTCTTAAAAAGTGGCGAATATTGTTTTATTTTAAACAGTCGCCAAATGGGGAAATCCAGCTTAAGGGTGAGAACCGGAAAAATTTTGCGTTCTTCAGGCTTTAAATGTGCTTTTATTGACTTAACCATGATTGGCAGTCATGTCAGTTCGGATAACTGGTATAAAGGTATAAGTTATCAGTTATTAGATAGTTTAGAATTAGATCTGGAATTAAATTTTAATCAATGGTGGCAACAACACGATTATTTAACTGAGCCACAACGATTATATTATTTAATCAAATCAGTAGTTTTAGAACAAATATCCAAAAATATTATAATTTTTTTAGATGAAATTGACAGTTTAATTGAAATTGAATTTAAAGATGACTTTTTTGCATTAATTCGTGCTTGTTATAATCAACGGGCAGAAAACGCTGATTTTAATCGTTTAACTTTTTGTTTACTAGGTGTCGCGTCACCAGCAGATTTAATCCAAGATTCCAAACGCACACCGTTTAATATTGGTCGCTCAATAAAGTTAACAGGATTTACTTTTGCAGAAGCTAAAGACGCTTTAATTCCTGGTTTACAAGCTTGTTTAAATTATCCCGAAGAAGTTTTACAACAAATTTTATCTTGGACGGGAGGACAACCGTTTTTAACGCAAAAGGTATGTAATATAATTGTACAATATGCCGAGGCTAATATAACTGATATACAGCCAATAATTGAGAAATATCTGATCGAAAACTGGGAATCTCAGGATGAACCAGAACATTTAAGAACAATACGCGATCGCATCCTAGCAGACGAAACTCAAGCTATCCGTATTTTAGGATTATATCAGCAAATTTTAAATCAATCTGTTGTGTTTAATACCGACACCCTGAAGGGTGCGGCTATACAAACTAAGCCTGCCTACGCAGGCTTAGTTGAATCTTCAGATGATGAAGAAATACAATTAAGATTATCTGGTTTAATTGTCCGAAAAAATCATTTTTTACAAGTTTATAATCCCATTTACGCACAAGTATTTAACCACCACTGGATTAACCAACAATTATATAATCTTCGTCCCTATAGTGACTCTATTAATAAGTGGTTGAAAACTCAGCGCGGCACTGCTTCGCTATTGCAAGGACAATCATTAACAGATGCTTTATCATGGGCAGGAAATAAACGTCTTAGCGATGAAGATTATCAATTTTTAGCTGCTAGTCAAGCCGAACAAGATCGGCAAAAGAATCAAATTTTAACTCAGGCTAACCAGCAAGCTAAACAAATAATCCGGAAAGGAATAATCATCCTGAGTTTTACCTCATTAATTGCTGTTATTTTACCATTAATAGCGAGTATATATGCTCAAAAACAAATTAAAACTGCTCAAGAAACAACTATATTAGAAAAATCTGGTGTAAAAGCTTTACAAGAATTTGAATCTCAGCAAATTGAAGGGTTAATTTTAGCTATTAAAGCAGGGCAAGATTTAAAAGAATTGAGCAATAATCAGCGTGATGTAGCAAATTATCCCACAAATAGCCCTGTTTCTGCTTTAGTTAATATTCTTAACAATATCAGTGAAGAAAATCAGTTAAAAGGACATAAAAATGCCGTCAGAGTCGTTGATTTTAGTCCTGACAATCAAATCATTGCATCTGGAAGCGATGACGGTACAATCAAAATCTGGCAACGCAATGGCGTATTTATTAAAACTTTAAATCAGGGTGGTAAAGTTTACGGCGTTAGTTTTAGCCCTGATGGTAAAATAATCGCTGCTGGAAGTGATAACGGTACAATCAAAATTTGGACTTTAGAGGGTAAATCTCTTAAAATTTTTAAGGATAATACTATATATACTCTAAGTTTTAGCCCAGATGGAAAAATCATTGCTACTGCTGGTAGAGATGGTAAAGTTAAACTGTGGAATGTTAATGGAAGTTTAATAAAAACTCTAACGGGACATCAAGGTTCAGTATATACAGTTAATTTCAGCCCCAATGGGAAAATTATTGCTTCTGGCAGTAACGACGGTACAATTAAACTGTGGAAATTAGACGGCAGTTTAATCAAAACTTTAACGGGACATCAAGGTTCAGTCTATACAGTTAATTTTAGTCCCAATGGGAAAATTATTGCTTCTGGCAGTAAGGATAATACAGTTAATTTGTGGCAATTAGACGGCAAGTTAATTACAACATTAACAGGACATCAGAATGAAGTTAATAGTGTGGCTTTTAGCCCAAATGGCAAAATGATAGCTTCTGGAAGTGCTGACACAACTATTAAACTTTGGGAAGTAAATGGCAAGTTGATTAAAACTTTAAAAGGACATAGTGATTCAATTTGGAATGTGCGGTTTAGTCCAGATGGGAAAACTATTGCCTCTGCTAGTTTAGATCGATCTGTTAGACTATGGAAACTGCAATTACCACCAAATCAAATTCAAGCACATCAAAAATTAGTACCAAGCGTTAATATTAGTTCTGATGGTAAAATTGCTACTGCTAGTTTTGATCAAACTATTAAAATTTGGAAACCTGATGGCACTTTGATTAAAACCATACCTCTGATAGAGGCTTTAGCCACAAATTTAAGTTTTAGCCCTGATAGCAAAAATGTTGTAGCTGTAATTAACGATTCTCTAATTAAGGTTTTTAAAGAAGATGGTACAAGTAGAAATTTAGCTCAATCTAATAGTGATATTAATAGTCTTAGTATTAGCCCTAATGGGATTATAGCTGGTGGAGGGAGCAATAATATTATTAAACTCTGGCACTATGACGGTACTTTAATTAGAACTATTAACTTAGATACCGTAGCAAATAACCCTAGCCTTCAACAGAGAAGGGACAATACTACTATCACCAGTATTAGTTTTAGCCCTGATGGTAAAATTATTGTTTCTGGAAATAGTGATGGAGTAATTAACCTTGGGACACAAAACGGTACTCTAATTAAAACTTTAACCCCCAATAATGGTGCAATAACTCAAATTAGTTTTAGCCCTGATGGAAACAAATTTGCGGTTAGCGATGTTGGTGGTCAGGTAAATGTTTGGCAAATTGATGGTCGTTTAATTGCTAGTTTAACTGGACATAAAAGTAGGGTAACAAGTGTAAGTTTTAGCGCTGATAGTAAAGTTCTCGCATCCAGTGGTAGCGATGGGACTGTGAATTTATGGAAGTGCGATACTCCTACGGAGTCGCTGCGCGATCGCAATTGCACACTCATGTTTAGTATTGACTATGGCTCTGAACTTACCAGTATTAAATTCAGCCCCACCAAACAAACACTTGTTGCTGGTAGTAGTAATGGAAGTGTGATGATCTGGAATTTAGATATAGATAGTTTACTGGCGCAGGGTTGTACCTGGTTAGAGGATTATTTGCTAAGTCATCCTCAAGCTGCAAGAAATTTAAGTGCGTGTCATTGAAATTTTCAAGAAGAAACGCTGATAAATTGCTGATTCTCCGACTGATCGGCTGTTTCACTTCTAGTTTATGAAGGTAAGGCAGAAGGCAGAACAGTGGAAGCTACTTACATCAACAACTAAGTATGCAAGGTTATTTGAGGAGATAGCTTACCAAAGCTGATTTTGAGTCCTCAATCCTGTGTCCTGACTTCAATTTGAAAATTTTTGTTCCCTGAACATCAAAAATGTTCCCCAAGTTCTGCATAAAAATCTGGAATGCTCCCTATAGAAATATAGACACTCATAACAAACTCAAAGAGCAACTAGATATGAATAGCAAAATTTGGACAATCGGTCTTCTGTCAATTGCAACAATCGCTACAATTTCTTTACCTATTCGTGCACAAGCTAGCGATAAAGTAGTAATCCAAGATGCTGGCCAAGAATCTGTTGTCACAGGTAATAACAACTATACCGAGCAAAATGCTAATCAAACTCATGTCCAAAACAACAGGAGAGGAACGGGAGATTCAGGTCATGTGCAACGTTCCCGTCAAAATACTGATGTTTTGGGGAGCGGAAATGACACCACTCAAAACGTCGATCAAACCACCATTGAAAATGGTCGCCGCCCCCGTCGTTAGCCGTAGTTGAATGAATCATTCATGTTGATTTGATCAAAGCAATGATTGCAACTTATAAAGGCTATAAATGTTGATGAATTTGGTCAGATTTTAGGGGGAAGTTTGGTGCGATCGCTTCAATACCAAAAGCGAAATAACTTCTCCCACCTTTTTATTATCTCGTAGTGAGGGAAACCTCTATGCTAATCGGAAAGTTCACCTTAGTAACTGTGGCATTGCTTTTTTCATTACCAATGACAGCGCAAGCTGGCGACATTTATGTTGAAGTTGGCGATGTCATTAATACATCTGTAGATAATGTTATCTCTGTAGAATCCGGGCAAGTTAGGGTAAATATTGACTCAAACAAACAATTTCGAGTTAATACCCCTCAAAATCAGAAACTCCGCAATTGTTCAAGGCGTACTCGATCTCGTCGCGCCAATTGTAGGCAAACTAGAACAGTTATTCGTACTTCTCCAAATACCTCTACAAATACAATCGTTGTCGATAAAGTTCCCAAAAGCTCGTCATCGCGGGTACAAAGCACTCAAAGACTCAATTGTAGAGGAGATGGTAGCCACAATAGTCAACAAATTAGTCAAACTAACAATTCTGGCGAAATTGTTGTCCAAAGTAGCATCTCTACCAATGGCTGTCGCTAATGTTTTTTGAATCTCAGGAGCTAATTTATGAAATTTCCGTTATTGGCTGTTGGCTGGTTATCTTGTTCCGTTTTATTGATTCTATCTTCTTTAACTGATTCAGCATCGGCGCAGTGTGTGCAGGCTGATGTTTCAGTGCAATACAACATTAGCGGTTCTAAACTGCCTACTGACCGTAGCAATAATGTAGATATGCAAAGTCAGAAACCTTGTAGCGGAAACGCTAGCGTAACGACAGGGGTTCAAGGTAACGAAGGCGGTAGGGGTCGAGTTACTCAACGGCGAGAAGTCCGGCATCGGATAGAGGGTGGCAGCGACAACGGCACTGGTGTTAGTGGATCAACTGTTTCTGTGAAATCAAATGTAGGAATTGATGTCTATAATCCTGCGGACAATTTCAACTATTAAAACTGTACCATAGGAGGTTTTTCGTCTGTTCGTAAATCCCATATTTATCAACGAAGTTTAGCAATACTTCGTTGTTTTTAATAAATTAATAAAAATTAATTGTAAACTTAAATTAAAATAATTAAAGAAATACATATTAACATATATTTGCTGGCGCTCAATCATAAAGTTTGGTTTAAAATAAGAAAACTAAAAATACTCAGTTTAAAAAACGAATAATTATGTCAAATAAAGTTGCAACAATATTTGGGTTAACTTCCTGCTTTTTTTGTTTTACAGAAACTTACTTGCTTAATTTTGTTGTCGCTCAAACTGCCACTCAAACTAATACACCCAACTCTACTATAGGTACTAATTCAGACGCTAACGTAATTAATCAAATATCGCCTCAGCAAAATGCACAAAACCGCAATGAAATCAATTTTCCCAATATTTATCCTTTAAATACTCCTATACACACACCTGTAAATACAGAGAATGATTTTGGATTAAATTTATCAGCAGCCGTCAATACTCTGGATTCAAATAATGTTACTGTATTTTTGGGTTTAATTTATCAACCAGGACGAACAGATTCTCATATAGCTAGAATGGCTAAGTTGCGGTCTGAAACTGAAGTATTAGATACGCAAAAGCAAATTTCTCAAGCTCAATTACAATTATTACAAAAGCAAATTGCTGAGGCGGAATTACGTTTGCAACGTATGCAGCAAAGTCCTAATAGTGATCCGTCAAAAACTTCTAATCCTGCTAATGATCCCAAAAATCAACAAGTAGTACCTCTGCCAAATTCTCAGAGCAAATAAACTTATTAGACCAATGAACAAAAGTCAAACCCCCCCCTTTGTTAAGGGGGAAACTAGCTCCCTCCCCTTGCCAATGGTGGGGTTAGAGATATTTATACAAGAGGTCTATTGAATAAAAATTTAATTCCACAATTCAGAATTAAGGCTCGTGGCGAGGCGTAATTTACCACGAGCTTTAAGTTTAGTAAATTGAGTTAAAAATTACTTAATCATCAAGTAAATTGCCCAAATTGCCATTGCACGGAGGTAGTGAGAAGCGCGAAATGTTCCAGCAGCAGTGATGGCTTCTGGTGTGCGAAATTGTAACCCGTTATTGTAGATTTGCTGCACAACTGCTTCTGTTAGCTGGAAGGCTTCATCTTTCATGCCCATCTGAATCATAAAGGCTGCTAACCCAAAGTTAATCCCAGTCCAAACTTCTAAAGGATGGGTAGCTTGAGGATTTTCTGGGGAACCATCAGCTAAAACACCATTTGCTGCACCAATGAAAGTTGGGGTTAAACTTTCACTATGTTGTGATAGCTTTTGATTGAATTTTAAGAAGCAGGAATCGTAGACAGTTTTTAACGCAGATTCAACGCAATCATTCGGCACGATATCGGGTAGATTTAATAACCGAGCATAAAATTGACCGCAAAGTTGATCCGCCATTACCACATTTGAACCACTTTCGCTATCAAGTTGGTAATATTGACCGTTCCAAAGTTTTTCTTGATAGAGAGGTTTGGATTGTTCTAGCCAAGATTTATAGGTAGCGATCGCACTCTCAAAATCACCATCTTCTAATTCGACACCATGATTAATTAAAATCTCCCCAATTGCGATCGCAGCTTCTAACGCGGCTAACCACAACCCGCCACAATAAGCACTAACTCCTTGCAATCTCCAATCATCAAATGTTTGATCTGGTGCGCCAGAATTTTCGGGAATACCATCGCCGTCTAAGTCAAACTCTTTTAAATAAGCTAAAGTTTTGACAATTGCAGACCAACACTCGCTTAAAAATTCTATATCCGTAGCGCCCGTTAATAGATAATCTCGATAAACTTGCAATACAAAGTCAGAACCTAAATCTTTCCATAAATTGCAATCTTGGTAGCTAGTGTAATTTGTTTTCTCCCAAGGATGCTCATTAGGTGCGCCTAAATCATGGGGTGTAGCATTAGCAGCTTTGCGAATAGCGGATGCTTGGTTGTATCCAATAATCCGAGGAGTATTATCGCTAGTAGGAATTGCCCTAGCATAAGCTTCTAGAACTGCCTTATCTAACTTGGGCCAAAGCATTGCTAAAGCAAAAGACCCATATAATCGAACATCTAAACTTTCATACCATCGGTAATCTAAACATTCTAAAACGCCAAATTGACCGATGCCGTCAGTTTCCGATGCAGCAGTCCAAAGAGTGCCACCATCAGCTAAGATATATAGCTCATTAAATAGCGCCATCTTAAACCAGTCAGGCAAGTTAGCATTTTTTAAAGTTAACTCTTGCCAAGATTGAATTTGCTCTTTCCAGGTATCATCATGTTTAAGAGCAGTACGAACAATTGACCAAGCATTGTTTCCAGTACGACCAAAAAAATCTGTATAGCGACGATAATAATTAACGCCAGTGGCAAACTCTGTAACTGGAAAATCCCAAGCTAGAACAAAGGGAATTTTGCGGGTTCTACCAGGGCGGACAGTGAAGCGAATAGTCATTGCTGCGGCTATTTGTTCACCTGGATCAGCAGGTGTTTCATCTTCTTTATCCCGCAATGAACCATCAAAAGCGAAGTTATCCCAAATTTCCTCACCGCTTCCAGCAGGGTTCCAACGGGTATGGTAGAAGACTTCGACACTAGGGTTTGTAATAGTTGCGATCGCCCATTGTCCCTCACCTTCCTGAACTTCATCATGAATCCTGACGCGATCGAGCAAACACCCTGCCCGAAAGTGATCCACAATCCATTGATTTAAGTTGCCAGTACTATCTTTCCAACGTGGTTGATATTCATACACTGGACTGCCATCATCTCGGACTTTTACCTGGGGTGTTTTAATCGCATTAGTAAACCAACCAACAGAATTCTGCCAGGTAAGCATAATACTTAGAGTAATCGGCTGATCTGTAGGGTTATGCGCCGTCCACTCAAAAACACCTACGGGATAGCTACTTTCTTGATAGTTATCCGCCCAAATTGGGGAAAATTGTTCACAAGTTAACTGCGCTTGAAATACTCCATCATAAACAAACCAACTGCGGGGATATAGCGCATGGTATGTGCCACTGCTTTCTGTTCCCTTACCTGTCTTGGGATACCACTGCCATGTAGATAAAGTGCCATCTTCAGGCGGTTCAGTACACATAGCATAAGCTTGTGGTGCTGAATTTCCAGCTTGTTCAAAAACACTAAATTGGCAAGCAGGGAGACTTTTGAAAGTATGCTCTCCGCCATCAATATGCCATAAGTTGAAATCGCCCCGCGAGGAACGACCAAGACAACCAGCACCAAAACCACCCAACGGCATACCGTGCCAAGGGCCATCATCTAAATTGCTAGGGTAACGAACAGTATAAGGTTTGTCCCAACCAAGATTGATGGGACGATTCCATGTACAAGAAGGGATTTGAGGACGCGGACTAGGATTGATCATGCCCTGATCTTAAAATATTGAGCTACGTTGTATAACCTTTCTTGCCTGGAACAGAAAAGAATTATAAATAAAGATGTATAGTTTACCATTTACAAGTCTACTCGTAATGAAAACAATTGAAGACATGAAGCGCGAAACGGAATTACCTGTGTTAATGACAGATGAGCAGGGATTCATTGTTTACGTTAACGAACCTTTTAGACAAGTATTTGGCTGGAAAAATGAGGAAATCATCGGTCAAACTCTGGCAGCCGTAATTCCCAATAGCTTTCATGATTCACACAATTTAGGCTTTTCCCGCTTTGTCATGACTGGAAACCCCACAATTCTCAGCCATCCACTACAACTTAAAGCAGTCAAAAAGGATGGTAGTGAAATTGATGCCGAGCATTTTATTCTTGCTGAAGAAAATCAAGGGCAGTGGGTGTTTGCTGCAACACTGCGTCCCTTGAATCAGTAAAAATCGAATATAGGAATACCCTAATGACACTAAAAATTAAAGAATTTCACCACTGATAACTTTTTATTCTAGGATACATCCATAAACAAATCTAATGGTAAATGACCATACATTTCGTTAATCCCTCCTTCATATAGAGATTGGCACGATACTAAAACACCCCGATGGCTACCTTCGTATGAATTAATATAAGATGAGCCATTTTTGAGATTAAATTTTATATAAACAGTACCTTCCAGCAAGGGTAAATTCAGGTTTTCTTCATAGCCGAAAGCTTCTAAATAGCTTTTGAGAGTGGCTATCCCTTGATAAGCTGTATCCGCGCAAATCCCTAAAATTTGATAATCAGAATGCTCAGTTAAAAGCAGTAAAGCTTGACGAAGTAAAGCTTTTTCTGCTTCGGAATCAACTGTTTTGCTGCTCATGCAGTCATAATTTTTCAAAAGTTTTTGTGCTGCTTGCACTGTCAGTGTTTGTTGCTGCATAGTCGTTATAAGCTGTTGTGTTTCGCGCATTTTATGTTTTAGGAGGATAGGAGAGAGTCCAGAGGGTTATAAAGTTTGATAACTTTTCTCTCAATTAAAAATGTACAAGTTTCTTTGCGCCTTAGCTTATTACTTTCAGGATTTTTGTGCTAATTTACATAATATAACTAGACATAGCTAGGTTTGTGCTATTTCCATCGTTGATCCCCTTAAAACCTACAATTAAGCTAAAGTAACTGCTACTTGTGCCTCAACAACATAAAGATTTATTATATTCTGTTAAATTTAATAACAAAACAACTTTTTTAGTTGCTTTATTTACGTTAATGTTTGGGCAAAACAATTTAACTAATTGTTCATTAAGTTTTTATTTCTTCCTAAAGATGAAATTTAACACTAGCTAACTAATCAAGTTGCCACAATTCACCCAGTTTTTACTAAGTCTTAAGTAGCAATGCTAAAATTATTAGCCTATTACGAATAGACAATTGATTATTTTAACCCATTTCCTAGCCTAATTACCGCTTGTATCGGTTGCATCATACATTATTAACCTTGTGTCTACTATGAATCAGTTATCCAATAATTTTAACCCGCAAGAATTAAAAGTAGTTTTAGTAGTTGAAGATACTAAAGGCAAAAGACTTATAAACCTTGAAGATAGTATATATTCACTTGGTCGTGACTTAAGAAATTCAATTATTATTTATTCTCCCATAGTTTCTCGGTATCATGCAACTTTATTGCGTGTAACAGATACAAAAAACAACAGTTTTGTATTTAAAATCATTGATGGTAATTTGCAGGGGGAAACTAGCAGAAACGGCATTTTTATCAACGGGAAATTAGTCTCGTCACAATCTTTAAAACATAGAGATGTTATTGTTTTTGGTAAAGATGCAAAAGCAGTCTACCTGATGGTAGAGGCTAATTTTTCTGAGCAAGATATTTTAGAAGATTGTGAACAAGAAAGATTTGACGAAAGTTCTAATGATTCTTTTGATCCAAATGATACATTAGTTTCTGATGAAGAAGATGTTGATTTATTAAGTGAATCTGCTTTACTAAGGCTAGCTTCTTTCCCCGAATTATTGCCTAGCCCAATTATCGAAATTGATATTAGTGGTGAAATAACCTATCTTAATCCAGCAGCAATCATGCAATTTCCTGACCTTCAAATAATTAAGTTAGACCACGCAGTTTTAGTTGGGTTACTTGATACATTTGAACAAGAAAAAAAAGATTTTTTTGTCAGAGAAGTAGAAGTTAATAGCGCTATTTTTGAGCAATCAGTATATTACATTGCCGAAAGCCGCCTGATTAGAATTTATTTAGTTGATATTAGCGATCGCAAACGAACAGAAGCGGCTCTACTTAAAAGTGAAGAGCGATATGCACTAGCAGCTATGGCAGCTAATGATGGTTTATGGGATTGGGATTTAAATACTAATGAAATTTATTTTTCCTGCCGTTGGAAATCAATGCTGGGCTATCAGGAAAACGAAATTGGTAATACCCCAAATGAATGGCTAAATCGGATACATCCCGAAGAAAGCGAGCGTGTTAAAGCAGAACTTGCTGCTCATATAGAAGGAGTTACACCTCGGTTTGAAAGTGAATGTCAAATTTTACATAAAGATGGAACATATCGTTGGGTACTCAGCCAAGGAATTGCTGTTAAAGATGCTGATGACAAAACTTATCGCATGGTAGGTTCTCAAACCGATATTAGCAGAAGAAAGGAAATTGAAGCACAACTAACCCATGATGCTTTTCACGATCCACTAACTGGTTTATCTAATCGAGCTTTGTTAATCTTCCAACTACAGCACGCAATTGAGAGGGCTAAAAGACGGAAAGATTATTCATTTGCTGTGCTATTCCTAGACCTTGATCGCTTTAAAGTTGTTAACGATAGTCTAGGGCATCATATTGGAGATCAACTATTAATTGCGTTTGTTGAAAGATTGGTAAATGCTACTCGTTCTGGAGATACTATAGCCCGTCTAGGAGGAGATGAATTTGTTATTTTATTAGAGGATATTCAGTCAGTAGACGATGCCACCGAAATTGCCGAGCGAATAAAACAGCGATTGATATCGCCTTTTAAGATTAATGATTACGACATATTCACCAGCGTCAGCATTGGAATAGCATTGGACACAACTGGTTCTAATAAACCAGAAGAACTGCTGCGGAATGCTGACATAGCAATGTATCGTGCCAAATCACTTGGAAAAGCACGTTATCAAGTATTTGATCCACAGATGCACACGCGAGCAATTACATTGTTGCAGATAGAAAATGATTTACGCCATGCAGTTGAGCGTGAAGAATTTGTAGTTAACTATCAGCCAATTGTGGCACTCTCCACTGGCAAATTTGTAGGTTTTGAAGCACTACTACGTTGGCATCATCCAGAACGGGGAAAAGTTTCTCCAGTAGAGTTTATTCCTATAGCTGAAGAAACTGGATTAATTGTACCGATTGGTTATTGGATACTACGTCAAGCTTGCCTACAACTTAAGGAATGGCAAGAACGTTTTCAACCAAATCAGCCCTTAACCATGAGTGTGAATATTTCTTGTAAACAATTCCTAGAAAGCAATTTAATAGATAAGATTAAATCAATTTTGCTAGAAACTAAAATCAATCCTGCTTGTTTAAAACTAGAAATCACTGAAAGTGTGATTATGGAAAATGCCGAGAATGCCATCAAAATGTTGTTACAGTTAAAAAATATAGGCGTGCAGATTTATATTGATGACTTCGGTACAGGATATTCATCTTTAAGTTATTTACATCAGTTTCCTTTTGATGCCTTAAAAATTGATCGTTCCTTTATCGACCGGATGTCTAAAGAACGTGATGGAGGAGAAATTGTTCAGGCAATTATTAACCTAGCCGAGAATCTAGGAGTCTATATTGTGGCAGAAGGAATTGAAACTAAAGAGCAAAATGAACTCCTTCAGCAAATGGGATCTAATAAAGGACAGGGACAAGGGTTTTATTTCTCTAAACCTTTAGATAGCAAATCTTTGGAAGAACTAATTACTGAAGCTCCCCATTGGTTGCATTAAGACAATTAACAATTAACCATGACCAATGTTATAAATTAATTATTTTCCAAACCTGCCCCTACAACTAAACGCCAACTTGATGTCTGAGGGACTTCCTCTAGGGTGACTTCCAACACTTCGCCTACCCAACGCGCATTACTAAGTTTTACACCAATAACCTCAATTTGACTATTAGGAACTATTCCAATCCAACGAATTTTAAAATTACGTTCTTGAGACATTCCTAGATAACTTCCTCGTAATGGTTCGCAGGTAAAAATATAATTTTCCCCATCACAAGTTTGAGTAAATAAGCGGCGACTACCTGCATTACTTTGGTATGCTGTGCTTTCGCCGTCATCTTCATATAAATCTAATTCACCTTCTCCCCCTGCATATACTTCTAAAATTAGACAGCTAGGTGGAGAAGTTTCCACGCGCAGAGTAACTGGTTGTAGAGGTAAAATAGCCCCAGCTTGGATAAATATTGGTACTTGATCGAGAGGAACGTATAAATCTAAGTGCTGATTTCCTGGGTATGATTTATTTGTTGCTCGTTCCCACCAAATGCCTGAAGGTAGATATACTCGACGGTAACAGCCAGCTTCAACTATTGGGGCAACTAAAATGCGATCGCCTAACAAATACTCAGTTGGTGTCTGATAAGCTTCTACATCATCCCCATAACCTAAATACAACGGGCGACAAATCGGCAAACCAGTATCATAAGCAACTCGGCTTAAATGATAAAAATATGGAATAAATTCCATGCGCGTATGGAAAGCTGCGCGAATAGCTTGCAAAACCCTCCGCCCATAAGCCCAAGGTTCCCGCACTCCATGATCCGAATGTAAGCGTACAATTGGACTCCAACAACCAAACTGTATCCAGCGCACAAATAATTCGGGATCAATCGTCGGTGCGCCTAACAAATGATTATAAAATCCTCCCAAATCATGCGACCAATAAGCAACCCCAACATTCCCCGCTTGCGCCGTAAAATTAACCAAAAACTCTAAAACTTCCCAATGTGAATAAGTATCTGCGGAAAACTGCAACGGGTAACGATGGGAACCGATACCACCAGTACGCGACAGAATCATCGCACGGCGGTTATTTTGAGATTGTGAATGATTGTAATAAACATGATTAGTCCATAACTGGGAATTTACACCCTTATGGATCGCATTTGTTCCATCAATCCACCAAAAATCAATGCCATCTTGTTCACGCGGAATATGCAAAACCTGCATAAACAAGTTGGCTTGTTCTTCATCAGCTAAATTAAATAACAACCAGCCTTCTTTCATCTCTTCAGGTGTGGCTTCAAAAGAACCACTACCATCCGGTTGCCAAGAGTGAAAAATCCAATCAGAAGTTGGGTTTTTGGTTGCAAACACTTTTCCAGCTTTGACATCTGCTGGATCTAATCCTCTCACTCGACAAAGCATTTCAAATTTACTATCTCTGGGTGATAAACCTTCTGTATGAACATTCGCCCCAAAGCGTAACCCTAAATTATGTCCCCACTCTAAAAAAGCTGGAGGATTAGGAAATAATTCATTATTCCAATCCCAACCACACCACCCCGCACCGTGCCAATCTACATCTAAAATTAATACACTTAAAGGTAAATTTTTCTCATCAAATTGCTTGACAAGTTGTTGATAATCTGATTCATCTAGTCGCCCGAATAGTGAAAACCATACTCCATAAGCCCAACGTGGCAACATGGGGATGCGTCCACATAATTTCACAAAGTCTTGTAGTGCTTGGGCATAATCTAAACCATAAGCAAAGAAATACCAATCTTGCGATGTCAGATTTTGGTTAATTTGAGGTTGATCTGTTTTATCAAAAGAAGTGCGATCGCTTAACCAACCCTCTTCTATTGCTGCACTATCAGAATCATTTAATACGCTATAACCACTTTTACTAAGTATTCCAGGCGGAAAATGCTGCCACTGTTTCCAAAATTCTTGAATATGGGGAGGAAACTCTTCAGGGCAAAAATTAGCCCAATACCATAAAGGCGGATCTTCAAACTCTGTTTGTTCACCGCGATCGCGTACAATTCTATGTGCTTGTTGTAATGTTTTATAAATCCATTCTTGGGTATCAGGATAGCTTGCCTCAACTGATGCTGGATGCACCCCAACAGGTTTAAAGTTGCGGTGGATCAGATCTAAACTACTGAACGTTCCACCTAAATTATCATAGTCAACACTTGAAGGTGTCCAGCTTCCCGAAAGCTTGCCGCATTGCCAACTTATTTGCAAATTAGCGTCGTTGAATCGCTCAGAATCAGGCTTGTAAGTAATCTGGATATAGTCAGTATCTAGGCGTAGTACTCCATCAGTAAATGCGATCGCCTTAAATGGTACAGGATCGGGTCGTGTAAACACCTGCACAGTACAACGATCCTCAAACTCACCTGTAGGCGACCATTCCAAGCGTACTAAACCATTACTCAACGCGGTGAATCGAGCATTTCCACAAGAGATGCGATCGCTCATACATACAATTAACAATTAACAATCAACAATTATCAATGACCCATGAGCTATAACCCATGACCAAAAAGCAGTATTTTTCAGTACTACTAGAGAAACACCAAAATTTTTATGGTGCTTGCCAGTTTCTTGAGGTATGATATTAGACTGTGAGTTTTTTAAAACCCCATGAACGCTCAAGAAATCATTCGCTCAATTGAAGCGGAACATCTAAAAACAGACCTACCTACAATCAACGTAGGTGACACCGTAAAGGTGGGAGTAAGAGTCATTGAAGGCGGTAAGCAACGGGTACAGCCTTACGAAGGTGTCGTCATTGCCCAAGCCCGTAGTGGAATTAACAAAAGCATTACTGTACGTCGCACCTTTCAAGGTGTAGGCGTAGAGCGGGTTTTTCTACTCCACTCCCCTCGGATCGACAGCATTAAAGTATTGCGTCGCGGTAAAGTGCGTCGCGCTAAACTTTATTATCTACGCGATCTCGTTGGTAAGGCTACCCGCATCAAACAACGCTTTGATCGTGAGATTTAATCCAATCCTCACACAAGTATGCTGTTAGCAGTTGAGCAATGTGCCACACATCTTACGCTTCAACCATGCTTGTGAAGCGTAGTAATTTATACTTCCATTTCGGTTGTATAATATTCAATTATTTTGTGGCACTATTAGCTCTTAACAGTGATAGTATTTCTACTCGCCAAGTACAAATTGAGGAAGTTTCAGCTAATTTTTCATTAAAAAGTGTGATTCCCCTTGAAAGTGTGTTAAAATAAATCAGCAGTTAAGTTTGCTTACGATCAATTTGTGCGCTCTTAGTTCAGTTGGTAGAACGCAGGTCTCCAAAACCTGATGTCGGGGGTTCAAGTCCTCCAGGGCGCGTACCAAAAACCACAAATACCAATTTTTAGCTCATCTGAAATTTTTGTTTATTAATTAAATAAAAACAATAATCTTGACTATTAATAGTAAGTTTTGTTATAATACTAGATTAGTGCTAATTAGCTAATATACTTAAATGTTGGGAGCAAAAGTCCAGAAGGACACGCTCTCATTAAAACACAACAATTAAAAAAAGCTATATTTCCTCTGAATTTGCGATCTTTAGCATCCACTCTGGGGTAGATATAGCATGAGATATCCTATTATTGGGTAGAATTGTTGTTGTGTTTAGTTTAAAGGCTGTATTAACAGTAAACTTTTCACAACTATGTAGCAAGCGGGGACGTAAACTATTGTGGCGAAGAAAAGTGAAGCAGAGATAGAAGAAAAGAAAGCTGGGTTTAGCCCAGTGGAATTCTTTGATAGCAGCAAAGAAGAACTAAGCAAAGTTGTTTGGCCTAGTCGTCAGCAGTTGATTAGTGAATCTTTGGCTGTAATCTTGATGGTATCTCTTTCTGCAACAATAATTTATTTGGTGGATAACTTCTTCGCTTGGGTAGCAGGAAAGGTGTTTTTATGACTTTTGCAGCGGACGAATCATACGATGATGCCGCGCACCAAGCAGGGGCAACCATACAACCCCGATGGTATGCTGTGCAGGTAGCTTCTGGCTGTGAAAAGCGGGTTAAAAGCAACCTAGAACAGCGCATTCAATCGTTTGATGTTGCTGATTGGGTTCTCCAAGTAGAGATACCTCAAACCCCCACCGTCAAAATTCGCAAAGATGGTTCACGCTCACCATCAGAAGAAAAAGTGTTTCCTGGCTATGTGCTAGTAAAAATGCGGCTTTGGCGAGATGAAGACGGCGAGGAAAAAATCAACGATGATGCTTGGCAGGTAGTCAAAAATACCCCAAATGTGATTAACTTTGTGGGTTCTGAGCAAAAACGCGGTTATGGGCGGGGGCGTGGTCACGTTAAACCTGTGCCGCTAAGTGTTACAGAAGTTGAACGCATCTTTAAACAAGCTACAGAACAAGAGCCAGTAGTCAAAACTCATTTGGCAGCAGGAGATAAAATAATTGTTCTGTCGGGGCCGTTTAAAGATTTTGAGGGTGAAGTAATTGAAGTTAGCCCCGAAAGGAGCAAACTAAAAGCGTTACTATCTATTTTCGGACGTGATACGCCCGTAGAATTAGAGTTTAATCAGGTTCAGAAACAAAGCTAACAAGAAATGGCAAAGAAAGTTGTTGCAGTAGTTAAATTGGCTCTGAATGCAGGGAAAGCCAACCCTGCGCCCCCTGTAGGTCCAGCACTGGGTCAACATGGTGTGAACATTATGGCGTTCTGCAAAGAGTATAACGCCCGCACCGCCGATCAAGCTGGCATGGTAATTCCGGTAGAAATTTCGGTTTATGAAGACCGGAGTTTTACTTTTGTACTGAAAACGCCACCTGCTTCTGTTTTGATTAGAAAAGCAGCAGGAATTGAGCGAGGATCAAACGAACCTAACAAAAAGAAAGTTGGTTCATTGAGTCGCGCCCAGTTGCAAGAAATTGCTCAAACAAAAATGCCTGACCTCAATGCTAATGATATTGACGCGGCAGTAAAAATTATTGAAGGAACCGCCCGTAATATGGGTGTCACTATCAACGATTAGAGCATTCTCTGGCACTTCTCAGTTGATGAGTTGATTGAATCAACCTAGAACGAAATTTCAAGTTTACAAGCGTTGAAGGGGAAGAGGTAACTCGCTATTTACCCCAGGAGAATAAAATGGCAAAGAAAGTTTCTCGTAGATTTCAAGCACTGCTAGAAAGAGTTGAAGACCGAGCTTACGACCCAACAGAGGCTTTAAATCTGTTAAAGGAAACAGCTACGGCTAAATTTCCAGAGTCGGCAGAAGCTCATATTCGTTTAGGAATTGACCCGAAATACACCGACCAACAATTACGGACGACGGTGGCGCTACCTAAAGGCACTGGTCAAGAGGTGCGGGTAGCGGTAATTGCTAGAGGTGAAAAAGTTAATGAGGCATCAACTAATGGTGCAGATATTGCTGGTTCAGAAGAGTTGATTGAAGACATCCAAAAAGGGATGATGGATTTCGACTTGCTAATTGCTACCCCAGATATGATGCCCCAGGTTGCCAAACTAGGTCGGGTGCTTGGTCCCCGTGGTTTGATGCCTTCTCCCAAGGGTGGTACGGTAACATTTGATTTGGCAGGTGCGATCGCAGAATTCAAAGCTGGTAAATTAGAATTTAGAGCCGATCGTACAGGCATTGTTCATGTTATGTTTGGTAAGGCTTCTTTTTCAGCCCAAGACTTGCTAACCAACCTTAAGGCGTTGCAAGAAACAATTGACCGCAACCGTCCTTCTGGAGCCAAGGGACGTTACTGGCGCAGTATATATGTAGCTGCGACAATGGGTCCCTCTATTGAAGTAGATGTTAACGCCCTGCGTGACCTAAAACTTAACGAGGCTGCATAATTTGAATTTGAGAGTAAGTCTCAAATTTCATGCTCAAAATCCCAAACCAATTAACTGAATAGACACCAAAGACAGCAGGCGCTATTGCTTAATATCCTGCCGAGGTTGATTGAGACAGAATTAGTCTTGCCACTAAAAAAATGGCGCGACCAAAAATGTCAACCAAAACCTCGGCTTAATATCCGGGGTTTTGTTTTGGCTTTGTCTGGGGAAGGCTATCTGAGGAAAGGGATTTTGAAATCTGGACAAAGGAGGTGAGAAAAGATGGGTAGAACTAAAGAAAATAAAAGTGCGATTATCGCTGAACTCAAGGAAACTTTAAGTGATTCCCAGTTGGCTGTAGTCATCGACTACCAAGGCTTGTCTGTTGCTGAAATCACAGACTTGCGGCAGCGTCTGATTCCTAAAGGTGCTGTTTGTAAGGTGACAAAAAACACCTTTATGCGGATTGCCGTTGAAGGCGATCAAAATTGGGAACCAATGACGGAATTCCTCCAAGGTTCTTCCGCATTTTTGCTCGTCAAAGAAGACATTGGCGGCGCAATTAAGGCATACCAAGAGTTCCAAAAAGTCAGCAAGAAGACTGAACTTCGCGGTGGCGTGATGGAAGGTCGCGCTTTGGATCAAAACCAAGTCAAAGCGATTGGCGACTTACCATCCAAGGAGCAACTCATGGCTCAGATTGCTGGCGCTATCAATGGCGTAGCAACGAAGCTGGCTTTGGGCATCAACGAAGTTCCAGCATCACTGGCACGAGGACTCCAAGCTTATGCCGATAAGGATAATAGCAACAGCGACGCAGAAGCGGCTCCGCTTTTGGAAACTGAAAGCTAATAGCTAATTGCTAATAGCTACCAATGTCAACACAATTAAATTTTAGTAGAGGTAACTCATGTCTGCTGCAACTGAAGAAATTTTAGAAAGATTAAAATCTCTGACTCTTTTAGAAGCTTCAGAACTCGTTAAGCAAATTGAAGAAGCTTTTGGAGTTAGTGCTGCTGCTCCTGTTGGTGGCATGGTGATGATGCCTCCTGGTGGTGGTACCCCAACCGAAGAAGTAGAAGAAAAAACTGAATTTGATGTCATTTTGGAAGAAGTTCCTGCTGACAAGAAGATTTCTGTTCTTAAGGTTGTTCGTACCTTGACTGGTCTAGGTTTGAAGGAAGCTAAAGATTTAGTTGAATCTACACCTAAAGCAGTTAAAGAAGCTATTGCTAAGGATGCTGCTGAAGATGCTAAGAAACAGCTTGAAGAATCCGGTGCTAAGGTAAGTATCAAATAATAGTTACTGCCTTTTGAGTTTGATTAAAAAAGGAGCCACATAAAGGCTCCTTTTTTATAAATCAATTACTTACGCGCACTGCGCTCAACCATTTTTTCAAATACTACACTTGACATTTTAGGAAATAATTTATAGTCAGAAGAGTAGGCGCGATCGCCACCAGCAATTGCTATAACGTATGCCGTTGAATTATCTTTTGTTGCCACAAATGCTGCTTCTTGTCTTGTACTAGAAGTTAAGCCAGCTTTGGAATAAAAATTAACCTCGCTATCACGTAAAGACTGACCTGAAAAACCCACTATGGGATTAAAATCTTCAGATGTTTCTGAATTTGTTTTCCAAGCTTCAGGTTTTAAATCTCTTTTCAGCAACCCACACATTTTTTCACTGGCTACTGCTGAAATGGCTTGTTTAGTTAAACAAATTTCATATAGTAATCTAGCAGAATGATCAGTCGTAATTACATTACGCAAGGGACGTTCCGGATCGCCTCTCATTTGTGATTCTGTGCCTGCGGGTTCTTCCATCCTCAAATAGTAAATCGGATAGGTTTTTTGATTAATATTAATTCCTTCATATCCTGCTGAACTAAAAAATCTGTTCACTGAATCACGTTGATTTAGCCATACCGTAAATTGGTTATCTGGTAACTTATCTTGAGATTTAGTATTAGTTATATGGTCAAGTATAAAACTTGAGGCATCGTTATTGGAGTGTTCAATCATTTTAGAAGTATATAGATTAAAATCTTGGGGATTTTTCCAGATACCATTTTCTAATTGTCCATACAAAGCTACCATCCAAAACATTTTAACTACACTAGCTGGATATCTAAGTTCCTTTTGTTGATATCCAGCTATTTCGCCAGTTTTAGCGTCAATTAAAGTAATTGATAAATCTTTCGTAGGTAGTTTTTTGCTATCTGCGATCGCAACTAATTCATCAACAATTACTTGTAATTTTTCACTAGGTTGAAATTGGGGGGGTGTAGTGAGGTTATAAACAATTTCTAAATCTTCTTTTCCTGACTGTCGAGTAGGAATATCTTGTGAGGATGCTTTTGCCCAAGCAGGTATCGTTGACTGTTGACCGGATAAGCTGGCTGATGCTAATTTTGCGGCTACTGATTTAGGATTTTCATTTGGCTTGAGCTTAGTCAGGCTACTTACTGCCCAATTTACCAAGGTAAACCCAAGAAGTGCGATCGCGATCGTAGCTACTCTTAACCTCCAAAGTTTAATAGCACGGGTTTTAGATCGTTGCTGACGCACAAGTGCGCCACCTTTTCCAGGCGGATATTCACGCTTATTAGGGCGCGGACTATTACCTCGACTGGCTACTAATGCAGGATGTGGGCGAGAGTTATTTTCTAAAAAATTAATTCTATGTTTCAGAACTGTATTCTGTCGCTTTAGCTTCTTAATCAATTGATCGGCAAGGTTAAGTTCTTTCTCTAAAGCGGCAATTTCTTGGTCACGTTGATCCAATTTTACTTCCGACTTATAGCTCATACTTTACACCTAATTGATCTAAAGCTAAATTTTTGGTGTACTTAATCACAAAAACCTGAGTTACTATTTGTTGATTTTATTAATCAGCAAAATCTATCTTTTGATAGTTGATCAAAATTATAATATTAAAAATTTAGGACAAGTGCTATCTCAAGTACTAGCTGTGATAATACCATTGGTTGATGAATAATAACAGTAAATAAAATTACAAACTTAGAGCAAATTAGAATGTAGAGACGCGCTATTGCACATCTCTATAAGATTTCTTTATAACGCACCATTAATTTCTAGAGATGTTTGATAGATAAATTTAAGCAAGTATGGTGTTATCTTTTACCATACTTGCTTAAGCATAATAATTTTTAAATCAGTTAGTGAGTAGATTGTGGCTCAGGCTGCAACTAATGGGCTACCAGTAAAGTAAGCTCCAGCTTGGTGTGGATCAAAACCTTCAGGAAAAACTGTCTGTTGATTGTATAAAGCGTTTTCTAGTTCAGCATCGTCGAGATTCGCTCCACGCATACTTGCACCATTTAAATTTGCACCATTTAAATTTGCTACATCTAGCTGGGCTGCCCATAAATATGCACTATTTAGGTTAGCCCTACTTAAATCTGCCTCATATAAATTAGCACCATTTAAGTTTGCTCCACTAAGGTTAGCATCACTCAGATGAGCATCACTCAAGTCTGCTTTACTCAAGTTCGCATCGCTCAGGTTTGCCTTATTCAACCATGTGCCATTTAAGTTAGCTGCACGTAGATTGATTTGGGTTAAAATGGCAACTCGCATTTGGGCATCACTTAAGTTAGCTGCTGGTAAATTTGCGTTAGTTAAGTTGGTGCCACTAAGTTTTGCCTCACTTAGATCTACACCATCAAGATCTACTCCACGTAAGTCAACGCCGTTTAACCATGCACCTCTAAGTTTAATTCCGGTGAGTGATGCAGCAGCTAACTTGGCTCCACTCATTCTGGCTCCAGTGAGATTTGCCCAACTTAGTTTAGCCTCAACTAAGTTAGCTGAATGAAGGTTAATGCCACTGAGGTTTGCTCCACAAAGGTTAACCCCTTCTAAGTTAGCGCCACGTAAATTTACTGCTGTTAGAGTCGCACCACTAAGTTTTGATCCCTTGAGATTTGCTTTAATTAAAACTGCTCCTTTGAGGCTGGCTTTTGTCAAATCTGCGTCTACTAAATTTGCATCGTTGAGCTTGGCAAAACTTAAATCTGTACCATACAAAAACGCGCCCTTCAGTTTTGCCCCTCTTAAGGAAGCTCTGCTGAGGTTAGCTGATCCAAAAGATGCCCCTGATAAATCTGCCCCGCTCAGATTTGCTCCGCTCAGGTTGGCTCCCACTAAGTTAATTTCACGAAAATCTCTTTCTCCGGCTGCATATCGTCTTAGTAATTCTTCAATATTCATAACAAGTAGCCCTTAATTTTTTTAGCAAATTCTCTTGATCTAGATTTCCCTAAAAAAATCAGAAAATTATTATAAGTATAAAAAAGATATAAAACTTATATTACGGTGAAACAGTTTAAAAAATGTAAGTATTATTACGGAGAAGCTTGGGATACACTATTTAAACCACGTTAACTTATTGTCTTTTTGATACTTTAAGATGTATGCTGCATTCCATTTTTCTACATCTGAAAGTAAGTTGTTAGTAAATTCGTCCGGTGAATATATAGGTCGATACCACGATTGTTTATTAAAGTGGCTTTGTAATGCTGAATTACGAAATGTTCTACCATGACGTGCATAAATAGAATTTCTCATAATATCTAATTCAACAGCAGTTCTACCAGTTAAATCAGCCTCTGTAACTCTTCTAGATGTGAGCCATGCGTATTCGTCTGTCTGGTCTTGTTGTGCTGGTATATTGAAATTGCTAGAAGTAGGAGTATTGATATCTTGAGGTGATTCAACTACAGTAGGTGAAGTATTACTACTGGGAATATTATTAATTGGTGTTGGGGAAGATTGAGGAGAAGGTGGATTTGTTGTTGAAATATTACTACTGGGAATATTATTAATCGGTGTTGGGGAAGATTGAGGAGAAGGTGAATTTGTTTTTGTAACTACTTCGGGCGATGGTTTGAATATATAAGCAATAACTAAGGATGCAACAATCAAACTGAGAGAAATCATACTGCCAAAAATTAGAGCATTAAAACGATTTCCTGAGTTAGTCGGTGCTGTTTGTATTGGTAAGGTTGCAGGCGGTGGCAAAGTAGGATTTGGATATATTGGTGCTGGTTGATAAATATTTATCGTGGGGGGAATGGATGGGAGGGAGGATTGTAATGCCTCAAGCATATCTTTAGCTGTAGGATAGCGATCGCGCGGATGCGACTGAATTGCCTTATCTAACACAGCAGCAAAACTAGGGCTGACATTTAATGTAGAATCGTGCCAGATAATTTCGCCAGTTTGAATATCAGTTTCTAATTGTTGTGGTAACTTGCCAGTTAAAAGATAAATTGCTGTTAATCCTAAACTATATAAATCACTCGCATAGAGAGGTCTACCTGCTGTCTGTTCACTAGGCATAAATCCAGGTGTACCAATTACAATCGAACTGGTAGTATTACCTGGCGAATTTACTACTGTTGCCATCGTTTCTTTAACAGCACCGAAATCAATTAATATTGGTTTTTGATCTTGACGGCGAAAAATAATGTTATCGGGCTTGATATCTCTATGTACGATCCGATGAGAGTGAATATAATCTAATACTGGTAATAAACTGATTAAAATATCTCGTACATCATTTTCAGGTAATACCCCTTGCTGTTGTACTTTTTGGGATAGAGTTTCGCCTTCTATCCACTGTTGAATTAAGTAAAAATGCCCATCCGCTTCAAAATAGGCATACAAATGAGGTATTTGGGTATTAACGTCACCCAATTGTTCTAAAATAGCGGCTTCTCGTTGAAAACGTTCTTTGACTATCTGATAAACTTGTGGATTGTTGGAAATAGGTTTTAGGCGTTTTATTACACACCGTCGTTGAGACGGCATTTGGGTGTCTTCTGCTAGAAAAGTATCGCCAAACCCGCCTGTAGCTAATGCTTTAATCAAGAGATAGCGGTTGTTTAATAGCTGCTGCGTCATTTGCTGATCCTTATATTGATGAATGTCAGTCAGCTTTCCAGATACCAATAATTTATAGGAGAGTTGACTTTTATGGATATCACTTCTCTAACTGAGCCATTTTAGCAACTGTCCACTGCCAGGTTACGAGGAAAGCTGCACTCATCAGCTTCTCAGGGAATTTAGGTGTGGCTTGAATCAAAAGTGGTTACTTTTCGTCATTACAGTATAACTATTGCTAGTTCACTAGAAGTGGGGCTAGAGACATGGGGACATTTTAGGACATTATTATGAATCAATCAGAATTCTATAATAGAGCGATCGCCTTATACCTAGACTCCCTAGATGAACATCACGGCTTATTGCTGCAATACTGCCAATTATCTATCGGGCTGGTAATCGTCAAATCATTAAATAAAGATTATAAAGTAGAAAATTGCTTAAATATCAAGTATGATTCTGCTTTTATTGGTAATGATTTATCAGCTTTAACAATTCAATATTTTGAAGAAAAAGCTCTTGCTCTGGGAATTAAAAAAGTTGTCTGGGAATCTTTAGAAGTAGATAGCATTTTAGATTGGTGCAGAAAACCAGAAAATTTAGCTAGATAATTTAGCACTTTCGTGAACTAGATACATTAAAGTTATGTAAATCAGCTTCCCAAATACTAATATAAATAAAACCACAATCTTGTTGTACTATCTGACCTTTTAATGAGCCTTGAGTAAAAGTAAACGAATTGTTTCTACCTTGTTGAACTCGTAACAAGCCCTGTTTAATTTCTGGGGTTGCTCCACCTTCTAATAATCCATCTAAAGTATTTAACATTAGTTGCGGATCTACTGAATTGGAAAAGGATACTTCTGTTTGGCGAATATTTTCTGTATTGCGATCGTATAAATAACCCAGATCAATTTGATTAGGTTTTAATTTATAGACGACAGCGCGAGTATTTCCCCAAACTCCTCTAGCATTTATACGTGGTTTCCCTAGTGTTTCTTGTACATTACTTATAGGTGTACCTGTAGGAAATGCTGGAACTTGATCAGATCTATTTTGGTTTTGACTATTATCAGATTTAATTACTGGTGAAGGCGATCGCTCTACTATTGGTGAGGGCGATGCTATAATAACTGGCGGTTGCTCCGTTGCCTGTGGTTGTGAAAGAATTGAAGGTTTAGGCGATTTAGATGGTAATGGAGACGAAGATTCTGAAATAACTGGTGGTATTTCTTTCTGTGAATTAGAAGAATCAGACTCGTTTGTTTCCTCTGTATTTCTATTCGTTGGTTGTGATGGCGGGGATGATGCTACTTGAGGCGTTGGATCAGTATTTTTATTAAAAATTCGGTTGAAAGCGATCGCACTACCAACAAAGCCGCAGATAATTAAAATTGCTAGTACCCAAGGTTTGAGCCAGCGTGATTCATTCGATGTGATTATATTGGGCTGACTAGGAGTAACGACAGGAGTATTTTGTGGGGATGGTTGATATTGTCTGCCAACAGGTGATACTGCTACTGTTGCCTGTGTTCCAAGCGGATTAGAAACTGGGGAATTAACACTCTTCTGCAAAGCATTGAGCATTTCTTTTGCAGTCGAGAAGCGATCGCGCGGATGTGGTTGAATAGTCTTATCCAAAACACTAGCTAAACTAGGACTTACACCTGGGGCGCTACCATGCCACATAATCATCCCAGTACCGGGATCTGTTGGCAAATCTTGTGGCATTTTACCCGTAAGTAAATAGATAGCAGTTACTCCTAAACTATAAAGATCAGTAGCATAAACTGGTTGTCCAGCAGCCTGCTCGCTAGGCATAAAACCTGGTGTACCAATTACCATTGTTTGGTTAGTGCTACCCATTGCTTCTTTCACCGCACCAAAATCAATTAATACGGGTTGGCGATCGCGATCGCGCACAATAATATTATCTGGTTTAATATCTCGGTGAACCATCTGTTTACTATGCACATACTCCAAAACAGATAGAAGACTCACCAGAATATCTCTGACAGTTTTTTCAGGTAATGCCCCTTGACGCTCAATAATTTTTGTCAACGTATCGCCATCAACCCATTCTTGAACCAAATAGAATTGACCAGCTTCAGAAAAATAAGCATATAGCTGAGGTATTTGCTTACTTACCTCCCCTAACGCCTCTAAAACAGCAGCTTCGCGCTGAAATCTTGCTTGCACTTGCTGGTACATTTGGGGGTTATTCGTCACTGGCTTAAGTTGTTTAATCACACAGCGACGCGCAGAAGGCATATGGGTATCTTCTGCTAGAAAAGTGTTGCCAAACCCACCACTTCCCAAATCTTGAATAGTGCGATAGCGATTGTTTAGTAGTGTTAGCGCCATAAAACAATTAACAATTAACAATTAACAATTAACAATTATCAGTTCTGCTCTCCCGTATTTGTAGTAATAAATAAATCTTCTTGTAGGGACGGGTTGACCTTAATCTTACTATCCTACAAAAATCTCTCTTAAACCTGCCCTTACCAAAGGCAGATTTTATTTCAAATCTAGTAAGCCGCTTTCTTTTAACTTAGGATTAAACCTAATTTCTGTTTGCACTCCACGAGTTTTGATCTCTGACAAAATTGTTTCTTCAACTCTTCGGGCTACTTTTTTTAATAATTTTATTTGCCCTACTTCATCCTGTTTGGCAAAATTTTCCTGCTCCTCCTCCGTCATTGCCGACTTAGTATCAATAGGATCATTCCACTCCGCTTGAGCCGTTTTATTTCCCACAGGAATATAGCCATTTTCTTCAATCCAGCTATTCTGGATACTTTCTAAAATAGTGCGGTTGGGACGTTCAATAGTTTGATATTTTAGCCAATAACATTTTTTCGGCTGGCGAACTAAATGTTGCTTAAGACTAAGATAAACATCACGAGAATAAGCAACTAATTGTAACACCTTGTCGTTATCAAAAATTGCATATACTCCAATTTTTCCCTGTAGACTTTCCGGCAAATTACCAGTTTCATCAATATAGGGAATATATTCCAGACTAGCGATAGATGGTATTTCAGTTGAATTAGTCATTGATTAAATCCTACAAGCTTTTATCCAATTTTTCGATAAATCGCACAAAGGCGGCTAGGCTTGAAGATTTTTGATTGAAACATAAAATTAGGTGGCACGTTGATAATTATGTAATCCGGTGAGTTATGGTAAACTTCATATTCAGCAGGCATTCCTTTAGGTGTAGCTTCACTATAAGGAACAGGCTGGAATATTAGTTCCGTAAATTCAACTGCCTGAGATTGCAAGTTATCAGTTAGTTGCTTGAGAAAGCTTTCGCCCTTGAGTAAATTAAACAAAGTTTCTTTGGCATCCTGTTCCAGCGTAAAGCTGGTATCAAAATTATTAATTATTTTAAGTTGAGCCATTGGCTTAATTAGTTGTTATTGATTAAAAACTATCTTAAGCATACTAACTGAGATCTTGCACCGTTTTCAATACAAAACTTACGCAGAGATCCCCCTAAATCCCCCTTAAAAAGGGGGACTTTGAATGTCCCCCCCTTAATAAGGGGGGCTAGGGGGGATCTAGCTTTCAGGCGTAGCTTTAGTCTTGTCAGTTATCAACGAATGCAGAGCATCCTCTTGTTTGTTCCCAGGCTATAGCTTGGGAACGAGAGATTACTAGCCAAACTTAGCTTAGAACCTAAATGTAGTACGGAGAGTACCTACATAAAGAGTGTCGTTGTTGTCGTTGTGTTGTGGATTGAGAATGGCAAACACACCAGGTGTGATTTCAACATTGTCAGTCAGGCGATAACGATAGAAACCTTCTACGTGATAGGAGGTACCCCTGTTATCCTGACGAGTGGTAACCTCATTTTGGGTAACTTTGGGTGGCATACCGAACACAAAGCCTAATACGTTGCCTTGTTTACCAAAGTCAGGTAAAGCTAAGGTGACGGCGTAGTTCCAAATATCAGCAGAAGAACCAAGGCGGGCAATTCCAGTATCACCTGCGGCTTCAGCTTGGGTATAACCTGCCCAGCCCGAAACTACGAATCGAGGGCTTAACCTGAAGCTGGCTTCTACACCATATTGATTAGTTGTAGTAGGAGTATTCGCCCCAAAAGGTTGATTAGCAAAGGCGCTGCCAGTTCCAGATGAAACACCAATAGCTCCAATAGCACCAAGACCGCTTGGATTAGGATTAGGGGGTGGATTACTAAAAGATCGCACGTATGTCAAACCTAAACCTACCGCATTACTAGGGCGGAAAGCCAATTGAGCTAAGGCTGCATAAGAACCATTAAAAAGGCTAAGACCAGGTTGCGTAGGAGTATCAGTTTCAGGTCTATTGGCAATATTTCTGGGAACTGCGTAGCCTAAAGATAGCCCTACTTGTTTGCTTAATTTATAGTCAAGAACTGCACTTGCACCTTCAGCGCTTGTCCGATAAATTGGGTTGAAGCGCCCAAAGCGGGAAATAGAGCCACTAGCAGCACTTTCTAATAAGGGATTGAATGTATAAATAATGTCGTTGTACTCGGTTCCGGTAGCACTCAAGAAAATGTTGGCGTTAGGCGTTACGGGGAAGCGATATTCTAGACGATGAATCTCAATATCGTTCTGATTATCTCCATCAAACCCTAAGCGTGTCATGTTGGTACCTGTTAAAGCACCACTGAACGGTACGGTGTTTCTGGCTTGTAGACGGGTTCTCAAACGGTCTTTACCCGTGAAACTGGTATCAAGATTGAGACGAACACGATTTGAGAGGATAGGTTCTACATTGTCAGCAGTCTGACCATTAGTAGTAGGACCACTCTTACCAAATACTTCACTAGCTGCAATGACTACTTCACCAACTAGCTTAGTTGTGGTAGAAAACTGACGTTGTTCGATAAAGGCTGTACGACCTTCTAGGTTGTTTACCCGTGTACCTAAAGTTGTCAGTTCTGTCCGAAATTCCTCAGTTAATCGTCGTAGTGTTTGTAAGTCGCTGTCAGAAACACCACCCCCCCCAGGTGTTGGTGTTCTGCCAATCAAAGCTTCTATTTGTCTAAGACAAGCATTCAAACCAGCCGCAAATTCATAACGTGATAGCGCCCGATTGCCGCGATATGTGCCATCAGGATATCCTTGCAAACATCCATAAGTTTGCACAACTCGTGATAAAGCTTCATAAGCCCAGTCAGAAGGTTGGACATCTCGAAATTGAGAAACATTAGTGACTTGGCTCATGCCATCTTCACCACTAATTTCGCTGTTGTAGCGCTGCAATTGTTCAATATTATTGGTGTCAGCAGGTACTTCTGAGCTAACTGGGGAAGTTTGGGCGATGGTGGTTTCTTCCGTTGGAACAGTCGCCGTTTGTTCCGTAACGCTCTCGGCTGCTAGGCTGTTACTAGCAATTAATAATGATGCTGCAATGGCTGGAGCTACTTTGAAAGTGTTCCAAAAAATTCTGGACATGGTTTTTTCCTCACACCTAACTGGACTTAGCTTTGATGGGCTTTCCAGACAATTTTTCTCACTAAGGTATTATCTCACAAAAGTTTACATTCTGTGTAGTGCAGATCACATATTCCTACATCTTTAGCTAGATGAAATTACTAATCTATTAAGAGAGTACGGTTGAGCGATCGCACTTAATTAAATCGGACAGTGACTACTGGCTGAAAAATTCAGTGGTTAATTCCAGGCTTAGGCTGTAAGTTAAGCGTTAATCCTAAATGAATATTAATGGCGTAAATTTAAAATTTAGCTAACATTGGTTAATCAACAGGTTAAATTTAAGAAAAATTACCTGTGACGATGTATTTTACTCGTTGACCAATATTCGTAGCATGATCCGCCATTCTTTCTAAATGACGAATCGTTAAACACAATAATAAAATCGGCTCTACAACACCTTTAATATCTTTTTGATAAGCCAACGTTTGATAAATTTTTTCGTAGGCATCGTCTACAACATCATCTAGCTGCTTCACTCGATGCCCTGCTACTGCATCCATATCTGCCAAAGCTGCTAAACTTGCTGATAGCATGGCTTGAGCCTGATGAGACATTAACTCTATCTCACTTAAGCAGGGATGAGGCGAGTAAGGAAATAGTTTTATAGCAATCTCGCCTAAGTTTTTAGCGTAATCACCGATGCGCTCTAGATCTCGTACCATTTGGATAAAAGCGTTTAACATCCGTAAATCTTGGGCAACAGGTGCTTCAAGTGTCATCAAAGCAGCACAATCTAGCTCAATTTGGTGATAGAAGCGATCAACTTGCTTATCTAATATGGGAATTTTTTTAGCCGCAGCTAAGTTGCTGGCAAATAAAGCTTGATGACTCAGACGAAAGGAGTTTTCCACCAAAGCTCCCATCCGCAGAACATCCTGTTCTATACGCTTGGTTTTGCGATTGAACTGGGTTCTTTCTTGGTTAACGTTTTGAATATACACCCCTAATTCTTGTAAAAAAACGACGCTATTATCTAGGGTGACTTAAATTTTTAATTTGTGTGGTGTGGACTAACACCATTTCCGAATTTCTTTGATGTTAAGTAAATTTGTAATTTGCTCTGTTAGATAAATTTAAGTTAGCGGTAGTTCTATTTGTAGCCACGCACCGCCTGTTTGGGGATCGTTTTTGGCTCTTATAGAACCATCGTGAGCTAGGATGATTTGTTTAACTATAGCAAGCCCCAATCCACTACCCGTACTTACTGGCGCTGAGTTGGAACTACCTGTATCTAGCTGCTGGCGATGTCTTGAGGGTTCACCTCGATAAAGTCGATCAAACACATAAGGTAAATCTGCTTCGGCGAAGCCGTTGCCTGAATCAATAATATTAACTTGAATTATTTCGGCTGTATCCCCATTAGGGATGAGATTAATTTCACAGCGAATAGTTCCTGCTATGGGGCTGTATTTAATACTGTTGTCAAATAAATTTAAAAAAACTTGAGTCAGTCGAGCAGAATCAGCATAAAATACAATTTCTTTTGGTTGGATTTTTAACAAGCTAAGTTGTTTTTGTGTCGTAAGTGGCTCTAGTTTCTGCCAAACTGAGTCAATTAATTCTCCTAGATCAACGGGTGTGAGGTGGAGATATTTACTGGGGTTTTGCTCTAAATGAGTTAGTTCGAGGAAGTCTTGGACTAAACTAATCAAACGATTAATTTCTGGGAGCATTTGCTCCACCCAGCGACTAAAGGGAGGTTGTAGACGACCCTGTAAATTTTCTGTGACTAAACGGATAGAGGTTAAAGGTGTTCTGAGTTCGTGAGCAAGATCTGAAACCCAGCGATCGCGTGATTGAGAAAGTTCTACTATTGGTTGTTGGTTTTCTATAAAAACTCCCACTTGTCCGTGTGGTAAAGGCAAGCTGTATGCTTTTAAGGCGATCGCTGCATTGCTAGTTTGGGAAAATATTTGTGGTTCAGGTGATAGGTGCGATCGCACTTGGTTAAATTGTGCAGCTTCCTTATAAGCTGGGTGGAACAGCCATTCCAGTTCGCACTTTTGCTGTCGTTGGCGTGTTTCTTCAATTAGTTGATCTAATTCAAAAGATCGCACTACTTCTAGCAATAACCTAGCTTGGGCAGACTCCCATTTATAAATCTGCAATAGTTGTCTTGCCTGATGATTGCACCAAATCAATTGGTTGTCTTCATCAATGTGCAGATAACCAATTGGTGCTAGTTCGAGCAACTGTCGCCAACTTTGTAGCAATATTTCTTGCTGTTGACGTTGCTGCTTAACTAAGCTAATGCCCATGCGTAAGCGAGAAGCGATCGGCAATGAAGTACCCTCAGCACCTCCTGTTTCCAACAAATCCAGCATTTGCTGCATTTGCCGATGCCATACAGTTTGTCGCCAAAACCACAGCCCAATTCCTATTGCCAGCCCTAGCAAAAATGCAATGACGGTCATTTTGTCTTATTCCTTAATTTACCTACCTTTTTAAAGGTGGTAAAGAATATTTGCAATGACCAACTATCATTAACCAAAGCGGTAGCCAAATCCACGAACGGTGATGAGATATTCCGGCTGACTAGGATCTCGCTCTAATTTTTCTCGCAACCAGCGAATATGCACATCTACAGTTTTAGTATCTCCAACAAAATCTCCTCCCCACACTTGGTCGATCAACTGCTCCCGTGACCAAACCCGACGGGGATAACTCATAAATAATTCTAACAGTCGAAACTCTTTGGGCGAAAGATTGACTTCTTCCGAGCGGATTAACACTCGGCACTCTTGGGGATAAACAACTATATCCTTATATTGCAGTACAGGAGTTGGAGTTGAAAAGCTGAAGCGATGCCGTCGTAATAATGCACGGCAACGGGCAATCAATTCCCGCATACTGAATGGTTTAGTAATGTAGTCATCAGCACCTACTTCAAGACCTAAAACTCGGTCTGTTTCACTAGCCTTAGCACTGACAATCAAAATTGGCACAGGGTTTCCTTGATGTCTCAGCAATCGACATAAATCTAGCCCGTTAACTTGAGGCAGCATTAAATCTAAGATAATTAGATCGAAGGGAAATTCAATGTTTGTGGTTTCAGGATTTTGGAGAAATGTTAATGCTGTCCGCCCGTCGATGGCAGTGACGACTTCATAACCTTCTTCTTGCAAGGAGACAACTAGCATCTCCCGAATTAAGTCTTCGTCTTCTACCAACAGAATTCGGCTTGTCTGCCCTAGTTTTGTGCTGGAGGGACTTTTCGGCATATCTAGAGTAAGCATGATAAAACTCTATTTCAGAAGCTCTAACCAAAGGTATACACTAAAATCAGCCACTAGAATCTTATATAAAAAATTATCATTAGGGAGCAGAGAGGAGGGAGGGGGGAGGAGAGAGGAGAGAATTTTCCATCTTTTTTTGTAAGTCAAAACTCATGGTTGTAACAGTGCATAAGTCAAATTTTAGATAATTAACCACAGATGTACACAGATAAACACAGATGGAATAACTGATTTTTGCAAAAAATTAATTTTTGAAAACTGGTAACTAATAATTGTAAAAAAATGCTGTTGCACTTAAGTACTTGGTCTGAAGTAGAAGTTTATTTAAAGCAATCTCAAGGGATAATTTTACCAATTGGTTCAACTGAGCAACATGGACCAACTGGTTTGATTGGAACTGATGCAATTTGTGCAGAAGCGATCGCGCGTGGTGTGGGTGATGCTGTAAATGCTATGGTTGCCCCTACTATTAATGTTGGTATGGCACTACACCATACTGGTTTCCCTGGGACAATTAGTTTACGTCCCAGTACTATGATTTTAGTGATCAAAGATTATATTAGTTGCTTAGTAAAAGCGGGATTTACTAAGTTTTTATTTATTAATGGTCATGGTGGCAATATTGCCACACTCAAAGCAGCTTTTGCAGAAACTTACGCTCATTTAGCAGATTTAAACATTCCTAATGCTGATTTGGTACAGTGCCAAATTGGTAACTGGTTTATGTGCAGTTCTGTTTACAAATTGGCAAAAGAATTGTATGGCCATGAGGAAGGATCTCATGCGACTCCCAGCGAGGTGGCATTAACGCAGTATATTTATCCTGAAGCAATAAAACAAGCAGCTTTATCAGCAGAAGTGGGTTCTGGACACAAAATTTATGGTGCTGCTGACTTCCGCAAGCGTTATCCCGACGGGCGGATGGGTTCTAATCCTGCCTTAGCAACCCCTGAGCATGGTAAGCAGTTTTATGATCTAGCAGTTAAGGAATTAAGTAATGGTTACTTAGAATTTTTGAACACTGACTGATAATTTGTAATTGATAATTGTTAATTGATAACCAATGGATTTTTTTAATACTTACGGCTTTTTGATTGTCTCAATGTTGCTTGGTGCGTTATTGGGACTTTCTTTGTATTTACCTCTGATGGCGGGACAACTATCATTAGCTAGTCCTGGCTTTTATGCACTAGGCGGTTATATTGCAGCGATTCTTGCTACAAAGGTATTTCCTTCAACTGATGCTTTATTTCCAATTCCTTTATTGTTATTGGAGATGCTGATTGCGGGTGTAGTAAGTGGTTTACTAGGTGTAATTGTAGGAATTCCAGCACTAAGGTTACGGGGAATTTATTTAGCGATCGCAACTATTGCTTTTGTCGAAATTCTGCGCGTTTTCTCTTTGAACTTAGATATTACTGGAGGCGCTGTGGGGATATTTGGTATTCCCCAACCTTTTCAAACACCTATCGAGTATTTGTGGATTGCAGTGCCTTTGCTCTTTATGAGTATGTTAATTCTCTACCGTCTAGAGCGCATTCGCGTAGGACGCGCGTTTATTGCTATTCGCGAAGATGAATTAGCTGCTGGTGCGATGGGCATTAACCCAACTTACTATAAAGTATTAGCATTTACGCTGGGAGCTATCTTAGCGGGTGTTGTTGGGGCTGTTAGCGCCCATTTTCTCAATACTTGGAATGCGCGTCAGGGAACTTTTGATGCCAGTATTATCTACTTAACATCGGTGTTAATTGGTGGCAGCAGAACCTTTTTGGGACCAGTTTTAGGGGGTATGGTATTTACAGCGTTGCCTGAAGTGCTAAGAGCGATCGCAGATACAGGGGGTTTACCTAATTGGTTGGCGGGATTTTTGCGCGACGGGCGGTTAATTATTTTTGGGTTACTAATTGTGATCGGAACAATATTTTTCCCTCAAGGTTTAATAACGCCAGATTTATTTAAAAAACGCCATAAATCCAAAAATCCCAGTATTTGAATTGCCTTCCTGATGGAGTTCTGACGAATTGATCAATATGTAGTTAAAGATCAGCCTTGATAGCTATGCTAAAGTTTTAATTTCAGCACTAGCTTATTAAACTGCTCGAATCTTGAGCCGCAGTGTCTAATTTTTAAAATTGCGTGATGAATAAACAGATTGGTAAAAGCTTTTCTGTAATTAAACCCTCAAGTTGAGAACCAAGCTGATCGCCTGGGACAACTAAGTATATGGAAGCATCCTTTGAAATTACCCTGCAAATAGTTATCGCCGTCATTGCAGGCATTACTGCCCAAGTGCTGGCTGAATTAATTAAAGTTCCCAGTATCGTCTTTTTATTAATACTGGGTATATTGCTTGGTCACGATGGCATCCAGTTGTTACATCCCCAAGACTTAGGCGTTGGTTTAGAAGTAATTGTCGCTTTAACGGTGGCAGTTATTTTATTTGAAGGAGGATTAAATCTAGAACTGCATGAACTGGGAAAAGTTTCTGGTAGTTTGCGGAATTTAGTTACTTTTGGAACACTGATCACCCTATTTGGGGGTGGAATGGCGGCGCACTGGTTAGGAGAATTTCCTTGGGCGATCGCATTTCTCTATGCTTCTCTAGTTGTCGTCACAGGACCAACAGTAATTAGTCCCTTACTTAAGCACGTAAAAGTAGATCGCCAAGTTGCCACCCTGCTAGAAGGAGAAGGCGTTTTAATCGATCCTGTAGGGGCAATTCTGGCAGTTGTAGTACTAGATACGATTTTAAATGCTGATACTGATCCGATTGAAGCCTTCTTTGGTTTGATGATCAGGCTAGGAATCGGTGCAGCTATCGGTGTTGTTGGCGGCTGGTTGATGGGCTGGATGCTCAAAAACGCTAATTTTCTCTCAGAAGAATTAAAAAATTTGGTAGTTTTGGCTGGACTGTGGGGTTTATTTGCTTTAGCCCAAACAATCCGTAGCGAGTCAGGGTTGATGGCAACTGTAATGGCGGGAATTGTCCTCCGTGCCTCCTCAGTACCAGAAGAACGGCTGTTACTACGCTTCAAAGGACAATTGACTATTTTAGGCGTTTCAGTGCTGTTTATTCTCCTCTCGGCTGACTTATCAATTGCCAGTATGTTTGCTTTGGGATGGGGAAGCGTTTTTACTGTTTTGGCGCTGATGTTTATTGTCCGTCCGCTAAATATAGGGTTATGTACTTGGGATAGCGATTTAAACTGGCGACAGAAGTTATTTTTATGCTGGGTTGCACCGAGAGGAATTGTTTCCGCGTCGGTTGCTTCATTATTTAGCATCTTGTTAACTCAGCGAGGAGTTAACGGTGGAGATGCTATTAAGGCACTCGTATTTTTGACAATCATTATGACCGTGTTTTTGCAGGGATTGACAGCACGTTGGATTGCACAATTGCTGCAAATAACTTCTCATCAGGCAACTGGTGCGATAATTATTGGTTGTAATCCCTTGAGTATCTTAATTGCTCGAATATTTCAAGATAAGGGCGAGTCTGTAGTTTTAATTGACACAGATGCCGAAGCTTGTCGCCAAGCTGAAGCGGAAAATTTACGGGTGTATTTAAGCAGTGGTTTAGATACGGAAGTTTTAGAAGAAGCTGGTATAAGTTCCGTTGGTACTTTCCTAGCAATGACGAATAATGGGGAGGTTAATTTTGTACTTGCTCAAAGAGCAGCAGAAGAGTTTAGTCCTCCCCGTGTTTTAGCTGTATTTCCCCGTGATAATGATGCTACTACAGAAAATAAAAATACCAAGGTTCAACAAGCATTTTTATCTCAGTTATCTATTAAAACTTGGAACGAGTATTTACGTGATGGTCAAGTAAAGTTAGGAAAAACAACTTTTAAAGAATCGGGATTTTCTTTTCAACAGGTGCATTTGCAAGCATTAATTAATGCTGGAGAATTAGTACCGTTATTAATAGAACGAGATGAACGTTTGCAAGTAGTACCAGCAATGGAAGATTGGCAACATGACGATCAAATTATTTATTTGCTGCATGATGCTAGACCGAAATTGTTGAAGCGTTTATCTGGCGATACTCCTACTTCACGCTTGGCGTTAGAAAAGTTATCAGAAGTACAAGAAATTCCTCTGCCTTCTAATTTAGTGGAAATTCCTTAAGGCTGGTGATTGTTAATTGTTAATTGTTAATTGTTAATTGTTAATTGTTAATTGTTAATTGTTAATTGTTAATTGTTAATTGTTTTGACACTGCGATGGAATTGTGACTGTAAAGGTAGTTCCCATCCCAACTTTGCTGTTTACAGTGATATTACCTCCATGTAAATCTACACAATTTTTGACAATAGCTAGCCCTATACCTGTACCTGTAATACTACCCACATTACTTCCCCTATTGGAATAATTAAACAAGAGTTCTTGATCTTCATCAGGAATACCAATGCCTTCATCTTGGATACGAAAAACAGCTACGTTATCGTGATTATTTATCTCAAAAAGTATCTTGCCACCTTCGGGGGAATACTTAATGGCATTCTCAAGTAAATTAGTAATTATGTAACCTAACAGCTTTTCGTCTAAACAGGTATTTGTAAAATTACCTGTTGCGTGAAAAGAAATTGAATGTTTTTTGCTAGCCAGATTTTCCATCTCTGCCACTAAGTTTTGACAAAGTTTAGGAATATCGACATTTTGAGAGTTAACAGTTAAGTTAGTCCCAATGTCTTTGATAATTGTTCTAGCATCTTCTAATAAGTTAACAATTTTTTTGACGGCAGTTTGAATTTTTTGAACATAACGAATGGTTTTTTCCCTGCTAAAGTTATTACCATAATGTTCAATCAGTTCAGCCGCGTTTAAGATGCTACTTAAAGGAACACGAACATCATGGGATGTCATAGAGAAAAAACGTGATTTAAGCTCATTTAATTCTTGCTCTTTTTCCAGAGACGATTGAATGATTTCTAAAGATTGAGCTTGATTGAGGGCAATACTTACTTGAGATGCCAAGTGTTGTAAAAGTTCTATTTCATCCTTGAGCCAATGCCTGGTAGATTTACAAGTGTGAGCAATTAGTAAACCCCAAAAAGCATCTCTCTCTAGAATTGGTATTACTAAACTAGCTTTCACTTGAAACGGCTGTATCAGTTTGACATAACAAGGGTCTAAGATAGCCGACTCCATGTCATCAATAGCACGAACTCGTCCTTGCCGATATAATTTTAAATAGTTAACTCTAAAACAAGGATCATCAATATCGACATCTAAAAGGCTAGGGCAACCAGGAACTACAGCAGAAGCAACTACTTTACCGTGTCCATCTGGAAAAACGCGATAGAATAAAACGCGATCGCATTCTAAAAATTGCTGCACTTCACTAACTGTAGTATTGAAAATCTCTTCTAGCCCTCCAAACTGGCGAACACGCTCGGTAATTCTCCAAATTAATTGCTCTCTTTGGTATTGTTTTTCTCCTAATTCCGCTTTGGTCTGATTTGTTTTAAGCAAACGGCTGACACGCCCTAACAATACTGCCCGATGAATAGGTTTATTAATGCAGTCATCAGCACCCACTTCAAAAGCTTGTTCTACAGATAGTTCATCTTCAAAATTCGTGAGCATCAAGATGGGTGTTTGCGAGCAACAGTCAAGTTGACGGAGTTCTTTTAAGCAGGTAAAACTATTTATTTCTGGAAGCGTGTTATCTAATAAAATCAGATTTGGCAAGGATTTAGTAGAAACAGTTAAGCTTTCTAGTTTGTTGGTTGCCTCGATGACATGATATTCTTGTTCCAGTAGTGAGCGAAGTTGAAGGCGAAGTAAGCTGTCATCACTTATTATTAATACTTTGTTTTTATTCATATAAAGTAAATTGTCGTTTTTAATAGCAATTTGCTGGGATACTGTCATCATAATTTTAATACTTTGATAATTTGATGCTTGTTTGTGAGTTAAGCTAAATAAGAAACCCAAGCATTCATTGCCTCTGGAGAACCGTACCAAGTTCCAGGCGACTTGGGGGAATGTTTAACTCCCTCTATAGTTAGATTAATTGCTCCGTCGAGATGAGCAGCTTCAATAGGTGTAATACCATCTCCCCAAGTATCGCCGCGCCCGCAGGTTAATTTATAACTACTGTAGGCTAACCAACTACCTCGCCGCCTTGCACCAAAAATAGATTTACCAGCGACGCAAACATAACGCAGGTTAGGGTAAAAAGCGCCTGGATAGTTGAGTTTAACAAAATCTAGATTTTTGCGTGTCCAACGTTCACCGCTAATATGGGGGGTTCCGAGAGTTACTAACGTGGCAATATTAGGGTGAGCGTGCCATAGATTAGCATCTTCTGTGACATCCCCGTGAATACAATAAGGTTGTTCTCCTATATAAATTCGTGAAATCCAACCGCCAGCAGAGTGACCAATCAGGTTAATCTGGGAAGCGTTGTATTTTTGCATAACTTGTTTTACCGTTTGGTCAAGTTGCCGCAAAATTGGTATCATCGACCGACCGCCTACTGTCGGAAACCAATCGCGCGATCGCAATGGTACTGTCACAGTGGGGGAACCCAATTGTTCTAAAGATTGTTCTAGGGAACGGTAGGCGATCGCACCTTCCAAATAACCAGGCAAAATGACAGTTGGTAACACGATGATTAAATTTAATTTAAATTTTGGATTGTAGATTCTATTGTGCAAACAGGCAAGCTTTACGGCATTGGCGTTGGTCCAGGCGACCCAGAATTAATTACTTTTAAAGGACTGAAAATTTTGCAAGGGGTGTCTGTTGTTGCTTTTCCGGCTGGAATTAATGGTAAACCAGGAATGGCACAGCAAATTGTAGACCGTTGGCTAGTTCCTGACCAAGTACAACTTAGTTTACATTTTCCTTATGTACATGACACCACAGAACTAGCTCAAGCTTGGCAAGCTTCGGCAGGGCAGGTTTGGGAATATCTTAAATTAGGTCAAGATGTTGCTTTTGTAGCAGAAGGCGATATTAGTTTTTACAGTACTTTTACTTATTTAGCTCAGACGTTACAAGAGTTATATCCTGAAGCAGTAGTTGAAGCAGTACCAGGCATTTGCTCTCCACTAGCTGCTGTAGCAGCCTTGGGAGTGCCGTTAACGATTCGTGACCAACGCTTAGTAGTGTTACCTGCACTATATACTGTGGGGGAGCTAGAAGCCGTTTTAGACTGGGCAGATGTAGTAGTGTTGATGAAGGTAAGTTCTGTCTACGAAGATGTTTGGAAGGTTTTACAGCAATATAATTTGCTAGAGCGTAGTTGGATAGTAGAACGGGCAACATTACCAGAGCAAGTGATTTATGCTGGATTAAGCGATCGCCCTAATTTAAAATTGCCTTATTTTTCCTTGTTAATTGTCCAAGTTACGACATCAGTTAATTCTGAAATTAATATGAAAACGGGATAGATATTCAATATCTGATTCCCAATTGCTAAAAAGCAGTGAATAACCCTACCTGCTATGTCTTATTTTCCTTCGAGCAAAAACTTACCTGAACTGCTGCTAAATCCTGGTGCGATCGCGGTAGTTGTCTCCATCGGCATTCACGGCTTATTAGCCCTGAGTTTACCTACTTTATCTGCTTCTTCTAAAGAAGAAGAACAGAATATACGCCGAAGTGTCGAAGTAGTAGCATTAACACCAACAGAACAAACTCGCCTACCACAAACGACATCCCTACCACCATTAACTACCAATACACAGCCATTACCGCTTACACCCCCAATAACTTCATTACCCACCGTTCCATTGCTACCGCCTCCAGGCAATTATTCTTCTAATATTCCCCTTATTCGACTACCGCCCATATATAGAGAGAACACTCCGCCGCCATTTCCGCCCTTACGTCGAAGACCATTAATTATACAAATCCCCCAAGAAAGAAGTTCGCCCCCTGAAAGTAAAAACTCTAGCCCGTTCAAAATTTACGATCAACCATCTTCTGCTCTTCCAAAATTTTCTCAACCAGATGTACGTGAAACTGGAGAACCTAGCTCAGAAAATAGTAAACCTCAGACAGAGATACAACCTGATAATTCTTCTCAACCACAAGTTACAACTAATAATCCAGAACCGCAAAGCACCCCAGAACAAACCACAGTACCACAGCAGCCTCAACCACAACCCCAAGACACTTCTGAATCGTCACAGCAGCAAATTACTCGCAACGAAACTGGTACAACTGACGAAGAGGGACGTAAGAATATTATTGCTTGGGCAACAAAAACCCGTGATGGGCAAGACCAAGACTTAGGGCAAAGTTTTGTTGATTTGCTAGCAAAATTGCAGAAGGGAGAAGCCCCAAGAATTAGCTTTAGTCCCGCTTATCCCGAAGCAGCCTGCCCAAATAAGTTGGCTGGCACTGCTGTTATGGGTGTATTAGTTGGTGGCAAGGGGCAACTAACTGAGGAACCATTTCTGATCAAAAGTTCTGGCTACCCTATTTTCAATCAAATAGCACAGGAGACGCTGAAAGCTTACCAGTTTCAAAACAATCTTGGTAAAACACAACCTTACATAGTTGATCTCAAGTTTGAATACGACAGCAAATTTTGTTCTGAGGCAACGGCTAGTCCTACTCAAGCGCAGTAACAGTTTTTAACCCGCATTTTGTGTGTTTGAATTCAGCTAGATGAATAACAGTAGCAGGGTATATAAACGTACCTTAGTACGTCTATACATCAAATATTTGTAGCGCTCATTTTCTGAGTTGGTATTATAGCAACAGCCTCGGCGCTTAAGACATTAGCCCGCGCAGGCGGGCTTTGTTTGTATAGCCCCACCCTTGAGGGTGTGGGAGAAAAAGTGGCTGCTATATATACCTCAAAAGCATCGCTAATTTTAAGCTTTAGATTTGGAACTTGGTTTTCCTTCAAAATTTTAAAGTAAAAAACCGATAAGTCCTGAATCGTTTGTGTATTTCTCCCTTGCGATTAATTGCTAAATCAGTATTAGGAAAATCGCTCTTAGTCAGTTTGCTGATTAACTTTACACTATTTAATTGCTTATCGGGGTAAGGTAAACCTTGCCTATCAAGCATCACAGGAATAATTTTTCCAGAAACAAAATTACCCTTAGAGTTGAGTTTTACCTGTAAAACCAGTGATTTAGCTAAGTCTCCTGCTGTCGATAAAGTTCTGTAACCTACAAAATTGCCTAGTGAATAGGCAATCATTTTTCCTTTGTATAATTCCATCGCCCTGACAACGTGGGGACCATGACCTAACACCAAATCCGCACCATTGTCAATCAAAGTGCGGGAAAAAAGTACCATATTTCCTCGGTTCTCTCCGTGAAAATTCTCTTGTTTATTTTTTACCCGTATGGCATCTGTTCCTTCAGCACCGCCATGAACTGAGATAACAACAATTTTGGCGTTTTGTTTAGCTTCTAAAACCAGTGCTTTGGCTGCCTCTAAATCATTTAAAGAATTATGGACATCGAGAGAACTAAACCCAATAAAAGCAATGGGAATATCTTTTACCTTCTTGTAAACAATTTCGTTTTTCTTGCCCACAGGTTTCATGCCTGCGTTTGCGATAGTTTTCATTGTGTCAGTAAAACCAACTTGAGAAAAATCTAAAGAATGGTTATTGGCAACACTTAAAACATCAAAACCTGTTTTTTTGAAAACATTCACAAATGTTGGTGGTGTCCTGAAAGCAAATACCATTGGACGGCTGGTATCTTTGCCAACTCTAGAAGAATTAGTAAATGTACTTTCAAAATTTCCAAATAAAATATCAGCCCCGTCCAAAGATTTTTTGACTTTTTTAAAAATTTTGTTCTTGTCTGGTAATCGGTTATTGGGGAAATTTGTACCAGGAACTATATCACCTACCGCTTTGATAGTAATATAACCATCATTTTTTGACACTTGTGGTTTAGAAATTGAGCCAGGTTTAGAATTTGCAGGCGAAGTTGTATCTTGTTTTTGCTTAGGTGAAGGTGTTTTAGTCGGCTGAGATTTAGGCGCATCATTAACAGCATCTTTTTCAGGCTGTTTTTCTGGTAACCAAGGCTGAGAGGTAGTTTGAGGAGTTGGTGTTGTGTCTGCTTTTGGAGTATTAGATGGTACTGAAGGTTTAGGTTCAAGATTTTTATCAGATTTCTCCTCTGTTGGGGATGTCCAAGAAGAATTAGGTTTTGAGGATTTATCGGCTGCTGGCAAATCATCAGGAGATTTTTGATTTTGGTCAGACTTATCAGCAGGGTTTTCTTTTGTAGAAGTTTGAGGTTTAGTCTGGCTGGCTGGAGATGCTGGTGTTGATGTAGCAGGAACAGTAGATTTTTCTTTTTTAGAAGGTTCAGTAGTAGGTTTAGGAGTTACAGATAATTTATTAGGTGCAGCTTTAGGCGGTTGCGTAGTTTGTTTAGAAGTGGAGGCTTTTTTATCTAATGTGGCATCAGATGTATCCTGAGAAGAAGATTTAGAGTCAGACTTAGTTGTTAATGATTGAGTTTTTGATTTTGAAGGCTCATGTGATTTTGCCTTGACTTTAGGCGTGGACTTAGAGGATTTCTTGTTTAATTTATTCTTTTTATGGGAATTCTTCTTCTTAGTTGATTTATCTTTTGATGGTTTTGCTTCCGACTGTTTAGCAGGTTTTTCTGATTTAGAAGCAGATTTATCGTCCTTTTTCGCAGACGTATCAGTTGTTTGTGTTAACTTAGGCGGTTCATCAGATGATGGTTTGGTTTCAGACTGTTTAGGAGATTTTTCTGATTTGAAAGTAGGTTTCTGCTCTTTTTCAGCAGACGTATTGGGTTGGTTATTTAAGTCGAATGTATCAGGAAATATCGAATTTACCCATGAATTGTTTTTTTCGTTAAATAAATTCTGTACATCAACAGTTGTTTCTGTATTGGGTGTATCATCTATTACTATATTTGGTTGAGATTTTACTACCAAACCCCATGTACCCAATAAAAACCAGCTAAGAGAACTTAATAATAATAATGATAAATTGGTTGTACTTTTTGTGGCTTTGGCTTGTGGCTGTTTGCTGCCTTTACTAAACCAGGTTTGTGCGAAGCTAGACCAGGAATCAGATATTTCATCCAAGTCCAAGGTTTGAGTCCAAATGTGATCTCCTTGGTTGTTTTGTCGCCCATAAATTTGAACAGTTTTAAGCAATTTAGTTCGTAAATGGTTTAGCTCATTGCTGATCAATTTGATACAGTAAGATGGTTCAGGTGCTTCAGCAGATACCAGCACAACGTAGAGACAAGTATCATAGCGGTAGCACTGTACAGTTATGTCTTTGTTATTTAAAGCTTGGTTAATGAGAGTTGAAATTCCTTGTTCGTTGCCGTTTTGGGCTAAAGTGAAAAGTTCTTGCATATTCCTGATTTATTTCCTCACGTCACGATAATGTTTAAATGATACGCCTGAAAAAGGCTAACCCCAATTAGGTGAAATTATCTATGTATTCAGCTATTTGAGGACTTAGAAAAACTAATTAAGCGTAATCTATGTTAAGTAGAATAACCTAAAAATATCAAATTAAAACCCCGTCTTCAGCTTCTCAGTATTCGCGGGTAGGGTAGAAAGTTTTATGTTGAATTAGGTTGACGTACTTATTACCAGATTTTAAGGCTATTTGGAAATTAGTTTACAATCAAGTTTGGAGATTTATATTGTTATGCAAAACAACGTGAATGTTGATTTAGTAAGGATACCACGTCGGTTATTGGTGACAGGTGGCGCAGGGTTTATTGGCGCAAATTTTGTCCATCACTGGTGCGATCGCTATCCCAATGACCGTATAGTGGTTCTAGATGCCCTTACCTACGCTGGTAATCAAGCTAATTTAAAGGATTTGGAGGGACGGGAAAATTTTCGCTTTGTGCAGGGGAATATCTGCGATCGCGCCCTCATAGACGAATTACTATATACAGAAAACCTAAATACAATCGCCCACTTTGCGGCTGAATCCCACGTTGATCGCTCAATTTTAGCACCAGACGCATTTATACAAACTAACGTTGTCGGCACATTAACTCTACTAGAAGCTTTCAAAAAACGCTGGCAAACACTAAATCAAGCTACAACTAGCAGCGAACATCCAGTATTTTTGCACGTTTCTACTGATGAAGTTTACGGCAGTCTAACACCAGATGCCCCAGCATTTACAGAAACCACACCTTACGCACCTAATAGTCCTTATTCTGCTTCTAAAGCTGGTAGCGATCATTTAGTACGCGCATATTACCATACCTACGGTTTACCAACAATTATCACTAATTGCTCTAATAATTATGGACCTTATCATTTTCCTGAAAAGTTAATTCCCTTGATGTGTATCAACATCTTAATGGGTAAACCATTACCTGTTTACGGAGATGGTCAAAATGTTAGGGATTGGTTATATGTTGGCGATCATTGTGCAGCTTTAGATGTAGTTATCCATAAAGGCGAACCAGGACAAACTTATAACATTGGGGGCAATAACGAAGTTAAGAATATTGATTTAGTAACAACTCTTTGTCAATTAATGGATGAAGCTGATATAAAATTGCCTGTGCGTCCTGCTAATGAGTTAATTACGTTTGTTAAAGATAGACTAGGACACGATCGCCGTTATGCGATTAATGCTACAAAAATTAAAACAGAGTTGGGGTGGAGTCCTTCAGTAACTGTGGAAGAGGGGTTACGTCAAACTGTGGAATGGTATCTTAATAACCGTGATTGGTGGGAACCTTTGTTATCACCTGAGTATCAAGCTTATTATCAGAAGGTTTATGCTTCTTAATTAGATTTGGGATATTAAGGCGGGTAATTACCGCCTTAGTTTTTGATGGTTGTCTGGTGGGATGGAAGATTTATTTTTTTAACGCAAAGGATCGCAAAGGTATACGCAAAGGATCGCAAAGGTAAGATATTTATCAGAGTCAGTTTTTATGTCCCTACTCCCATCTGCCAGGTAGTGACTAAGAAAACTGTAATAGCTGCGATCGCTAATATACCTTGAATTAATCGCCCAACTACTGTACCTACGACAATACCTACACCTGCTTTAAAAGATTGCTTAAGTCTAGGCTCAAATTCTAACTCTCGTCTGTAGATAAATTCTCCTACAATTGCACCTAATAATGGTCCAAGCACAATCCCTAATAATGGACCTCCAATGGGTAAAGCTGGCAATAAGCCGAAGAATCCTAAAAATAAGCCTACTATTGCCCCAATTTGTCCCCAATTACTCGCTCCAGCTTGTTTTGCTCCCCAGTAGGTAGCTAAAAAATCAATCCCGATACTAAGCAGAAAAACGACAACGGCGACTCCTAGTGGCAAACCTACAGTATTAAAACCGTTAACTGCGCCCCAGATAATAATTGCCCCAACAATCAAGCTAGAACCAGGAATACCAGGAATTACAGCGCCAATTACACCAACAACCATGACGGCAACTAACAGCCAGTAGATAACAGTTAAACTCATAAATTGCGTATACCTACAGTTTTCTCAAAGATAACCATATATCTGCGTTTATCTGCGTCCATCTGCGGTTCAAAATTTTTCTAAAGAATTTAAAGCCCGCGCAGGCGGGCTTAGTTCGTATAGCTCCAGGCTTCAGCCTGCGGGCATTTCTAAATAACTACTAAGAGTATTTGCCAATTTATCAGCAATCCCCTGTATCCAATTTTCATCTTGCTTTGTATAACTGCGAGGCGCATTAGCTCCTAAAATTAACACACCTTGATCGCCAATTGGTTGACAAATTACGCCTTGGGTATTTTCTGGCAAATAATCAAATTCTATTCTGCCTGGATAAGCTTTCAAATCTACTAAATAAACAGGCTTTTGTTTATCTAAGACGCGCTGTAAAATTGCTCCGGGTTTAAGATCGGGGTTAGTTCCTAAGACTCCACGCCGTAATAGTACTTTACCTTGATATAAAATTACGAGCGATCGCGTCACAGTATTAGTTAACAATAGATGCGATGCCCAAGCTAGTTCTGTTTTCACCGTATCGGGCAATGTCGGTGATAGTTCAAAGCCTTCTTCCCCAATTAGATTAACAGCATCGGGAGTGCGTGACTGCACCTGCTGCCACAATAAACCAGTCAAAATTAAGAATGCAGTAACAATTACGCCGACTGCATCAGAACGCGCCTGGGAATTTGTGAGTTCCGGTGTTAGCAAGCGGTTGATGAATAACAAAACGCCCGCTAAACTACCTGCAAACAATGGTAAACGTCGCAATACCTGATTTTGATCTGGTTTAGCCATAAGTTAGCGATTAGCGATTAGCTGTTAGCTTTTTGTTGGAAACACATTTATTTTATTTATAAATAATGCCACTAATCAATTAACTCAGCTAATCACTAATCGCTAAAAGCCAATCGCTTACTCATCAGGATCTAGAATTCGCTGGAATAAATAGCCTGTACCCCTTGCCGTCAGAATTAACTCTGGATTACTCGGATCATCTTCCAACTTAGCCCGTAAGCGCGAAATGTGGACATCTACCACCCGCGTATCTACGTGGCGTTCGGGAGTATAACCCCAAACTTCTTGCAAGATTTCTGAACGTGAAAATGGTTCCCCAGAACGACTAACTAGCAATTCCAGCAAGCTAAACTCCATCCCTGTGAGTCGGATGCGTTCATCGCCTTTATAAACCTGACGCTTGTTAGTGTCAATTTTAATATTCCCCACCAGGATGACACCGGAACTGGGAATGCCGGAACCACCTATTTTGTCTACCCGCCGTAAAACGGAACGAATACGGGCTTCCAATTCTTTAGGAGAAAAAGGCTTAACAACGTAGTCATCTGCGCCTAGCTCTAAACCTGTAATCCGGTCTGCTACATCTCCTAAAGCAGTTAGCATAATGATGGGAACATCAGATTCTTTTCGCAATTCCTGACAAACACCATAGCCATCAAGCTTTGGCATCATTACATCCAAAACCACTAAATCCGGTTCAGCTTTGCGAAAAGTCTCTAGGGCTTCCTCTCCATCGGCAGCAGTGACTACATCGTAACCAATCATTGACAGTCGAGTTTCTAAGATCCGACGAATGCTGGCTTCATCGTCCACTACCAGGATTTTTTCTTTGTGGCTTTCCAAGCTCTTCAATGCTCCTAGTTTCTGTTGTTTCTGAACATTAATTTTTTATACCTTATCTTTAACATATCATTGTATGAGAGTAACAAATAAAAGCTTGAAACCCTTACTCAATCAGCTTTTTAACTTTTCTTTACATTAACGTAACTTAAATTTCTTTAACAATTCGGAATGGCAAAGCCAAAAACGTCTTATTTTTGTAACGCCTGCGGTGCAGAATCCTCACAATGGTTTGGGAAATGTCCATCTTGTGGCACTTACAATTCTTTGGATGAGCAGGTTACTACAGCGCCTGGTAATTCTACTAGCCGCAATGGTTGGCAATCTCAACCACGAGGTAATAGTAAATCGCCGAAATCTCCTCAACCGCGAGCTTCAATTAAATTTGCTGATATTACTGAAAGAGACCAACCCCGATGGGCATCGGGATACGGAGAGTTAGATAGAGTATTAGGTGGTGGGATTGTTCCAGGTTCTCTAGTATTAATTGGTGGTGATCCTGGGATTGGTAAATCAACTTTATTGCTTCAAGTAGCTAATAGTTTGTCCCACAATTTCCGCATCCTTTATGTGTCTGGGGAAGAATCAGGGCAGCAAATTAAGCTTAGGGCTTCTCGCTTGGGTGTGGGGAATGCTACTGAGGAAGATGTAACAGATAATGCTGTGTCATCTTCTGTTCATAACGCAAGTGAGGATGGTCATGTAACAATTGAAGCAGATATTAGTTTAGTAACCTCGTCTGAGGTAGTTATTAAGCCTGCTACTAATGATCCAAATTTGTATGCGTTGGCGGAAACAGATTTAGAGGAGATTCTTAAGGAACTGGAATCTTTAAAGCCTCATGTGGCGGTGATTGATAGTATTCAAACTGTTTACTTTTCATCTTTAACATCGGCTCCAGGTTCAGTATCTCAGGTGCGGGAATGTACTTCCGCTTTGATGCAGGTGGCGAAGCGTGAAGATATTACGCTGTTGATTGTAGGTCATGTTACTAAAGAAGGCGCGATCGCAGGACCAAAAGTGCTGGAACATTTAGTTGATACAGTACTGTATTTTGAAGGCGATCGCTTTGCTTCTCATCGTCTGCTACGCTCGGTTAAAAACCGCTTTGGTGCTACCCACGAAATCGGCGTGTTTGAGATGGTTGATCGGGGTTTGCGAGAAGTATCAAACCCTTCAGAGCTATTTTTAGGCAACCGCGATGATATGGCTCCTGGTACGTCGATTGTGGTGGCGTGTGAAGGTACTCGCCCAATTGTGGTAGAGTTACAAGCTTTGGTAAGTCCAACTAGCTATTCTTCACCTCGGCGTTCTACTACTGGCGTTGACTATAACCGACTACTACAAATTTTGGCAGTTTTAGAAAAAAGAGTGGGTATTCCGCTTTCTAAATTGGATGTTTATGTTGCTTCCGCAGGTGGTTTAAATGTTGAAGAACCAGCAATGGATTTAGGAATTGCGATCGCAGTTGTTGCTAGTTTCCGCGATCGCGTTGTTGATGCTGGTACTGTTTTAATTGGCGAAGTTGGTTTAGGTGGACAAGTTCGCGGCGTTTCCCAAATGGAATTACGACTTAAAGAAGCTGCCAAATTAGGATTTAAACGCGCAATTATACCTAAAGGTCAAAATTTCCCTGACGTTGGGTTAGAAGTTATCCAGGTAGCAAAAGTAATTGATGCGATCGTTGCTGCTATCCCCATACAAAATAACATTGATGATGAGGAATATGACAGTGATGAGGAATAGTAAAATATCTAATTATTCCTCAGCATTTAGCGATCTTACAATCCTATTCGTATATCCCAATCTTCCCTTTATTATGCGTTGGGTATGAGCGACAGTTTTAATAAATTTGCTAACTAATTAGCTTAATCCCTGTCTCGTTTGGGTTTAGGAGCACCTCGCTGAGGACTAGAGCGGGAAGTACTCTTTTGCTGTACAGCAGCATTTCTTATTTCTTTGTCAGGAGGGATTATTAGGTTATTTGCTAATCTAGATCCAGCCGTTTGAGGTAATTTTTGAACTTGATTAATGCTAATTAAGTCTGGAAAATTAGAATTATTAAGCACGTTTGCCAAGTTAGGCTCTGACCCCATTAAAACTTTGCTATTTCTTGCCCATCCGGGTAAAGCTATTAGCGTAAAACTCAAAATTGTCCAACTTAAAAATAATGTTTTAATCATGGCACCCTCTCTTGAAAACGAAATTATATAGAACTTTTTGTTCGACTAAGTGAACTACATAAGTTCATCTTTAAATTAACAGGTTGGGCAATCAATTTAAAGTTAACATAATTCAATTACAGAGACTAGCATTTTAGAATTATTACTTCATGTTTATTTAGATAGATTCATATTTAGTCAAAAAAATATTAATTGTCAAAAAAATATGAATTTTATTGTCTGTCTTCAATGTTACCTAAATTCCCTCGTTCACCCTGTTACCCCTCACCCCTCACCCCTTACTGAATCGCGACAAGTGGTAACTTTATAGTCGGAAGAAACTATTTTGTTTTAAAAGATTAATGATCACTGTTAAGTTAGCGCTGATGATTGAGGTAAATCCTTAAACTGAACCATAAAATTTCGGTCAATTTGATCTTTCAAGCGCCACAAAATGGGAGATGCACAACCACAAACTCCCCAAGAAGCGATCGCTGATTTATCACCAGTCCCAATCAAGTTAAGATATTGTTTTTGTGGGATATAAGGCTTTAAGGGTTTTCCTAATAAAGCGTGTTGCAAATTTTTAAACAGTGGTTCTCCTTGGCGCACCGCAAATACTCCAGCTTTAGGGCGAGGATGATTTACCATTGTGGCAATATCGCCAGTAGCAAATATATAAGGATGAGACAAAGATTGCAAGGTATCGTCCACCAACACAAAATTGTTATCAGTTGCTAGTCCAGCAGTTTGTAACCAACTCGGCGCAGATGCTTGAGTTACCCAAAAAATGTAGTCCGAATCAATGGTTAAACCTGACTCGCATATAAGCTGATGAGGTTGAACTAAATTAACTTTTTCTTTGAGGTATAAATGAATACCTTTTTGAGTAAGAATTTGTTGTATGTAAGTACGCACCCATCGGTTATGGTGTGGTAGCAGTTCAGCATAACGATGGCATAAATTAATCTTTAAGTTAGCTGTAGGTTGCTGAGAATTTTTAAGGATTTGATCTAAGCGCGATCGCATTGCCATTGCCAGTTCTACACCACCAGCACCACCGCCAACAATAGTCAAAGATATTGGTTTTTGAGGATTTTTAGTAAATTTTTCTAATAGATCATTCCATACTGCTAAAAACTTCTTGACTGGTTTAACCGGAATTGCGTAATCTGTTGCGCCTACTACAGATTCTCTTGCTGGAGTACTACCAATATTGATTGATAACAGATCAAATGGTACAGGTGGACTGTTAGCGCAGATAACTAGATTTTTTTCCAGGTCTAAACTAATTGCTTGGTCAATAATTAAATTGGCTTGAGCAAACTGAGCCAAACTTGACAGATTAATATGGCATTGCTCGTGAGTATAAAAACCTGCAACATGACCAGGCAACATTCCAGAATAGGGTGTATCTACACATTCTGTAATTAAGGTAAGCTGGACACCTGGTAGCGGATTAATGCCAAACAGTTTTAGGGCGATCGCATGGCTATGACCACCACCAATTAGTACTAATTTTTTAACTATCGACTGAGTAAATGGCATTTACTTATCATAAAACTTATGCCTTCAAAGAAGCAAGCAGAACATTGAAGCAAGTCAATTTTAGACAAACGTAATACTAGGTAAATACAATTTGTTATCAAGTGCGATCGCACCCCTCTTTTGAAGCTACACTACACTTAATTACTATTCTTAATAAATTTTTGAATCACTGATCATGATTGACCTTTACACCTTCACAACACCCAATGGGCGCAAAGCTTCTGTTATGTTGGAGGAAGTCGAACTTCCTTACAACATCCATAAGATAGATATTACCAAGAATGAACAATTTACTCCTGAGTTTCTAGCAATTAATCCTAATAGTAAAATTCCCGCTATTATCGACCAAGACACAGGAATGACAATTTTTGAGTCTGGTGCGATTCTAATTTATTTAGCGGAGAAAACTGGCAAATTCTTACCGACAGATCAAAAAAGCCGTTTTGAAGTCATAGAATGGTTAATGTTTCAGATGGCTAGTGTCGGACCTATGTTAGGTCAACTAAATCACTTCAAGAAATTTGCACCTGAACAAATACCTTATGCTATTGAACGTTATCAAAAAGAAACACTGAGAATTTATAGTGTTTTAGATAAACAATTATCAGATAAAGAATTTATTTGTAACGAATATTCTATTGCTGATATGGCGACATTTCCCTGGATTGCTATTTATGAATTTCAAGGGTTAACTTTAGACAATCATCCAAATTTAAAACGTTGGGTTGAAACTGTTCAGCAGCGTCCAGCAGTACAACGCGGGATGGCTGTACCGTAAGCAACTTTTTCATCCCCTACCCTCAAGGGTAGGGCTATACAAACAAAGCTCGCCTGTGCGGGCTAATACATTAAACGCCTTGGCAGTTGCTATAATTGTTAATTGTTTATCCGAGATAAGCTTTTTTAACTCGTTCATCTGCAAGTAGATCTGAAGCTTTTCCGGTGAGAGTAATGCAACCAGCTTCAAGCACATATCCTCGATCCGAAATTTGTAAAGCTAGGTTAGCGTTTTGTTCTACTAAAAGAATTGTTACACCAGTAGAACGTAAATTTTCAATAATTGAAAATATTTCAAGTACAATTGCGGGGGCAAGTCCCAAACTAGGTTCATCTAATAATAATAATTTGGGGCGGCACATTAAAGCACGAGCGATCGCTAACATTTGCTGTTCCCCGCCGCTTAGAGTTCCTGCTAGTTGATGACGGCGTTCTGCTAAACGTGGGAATAATTCAAATTGGCGCTCAATATCTGTACTTACCTGTTTAGCATCAGAACAAATATATCCGCCTAATTCCAAATTATCAAGCACTGTTTGCCTTGCTAAGACTCTCCGCCCTTCAGGAGAATGGGCAAGTCCCAGGCGTACAACTTCGTGTGCTGGACGGCGAGTAATGTCATGCTGGTTATACACAATTAAGCCACTGCGAGTATTAACTAACCTCGAAATTGCTCGCAGAGTGGTAGTTTTACCAGCACCATTAGCACCAATAAGAGTAACAACTTCGCCACGATTAACAAATAAATTAATATCTATCAGCGCGTGAATACCACCGTAGTTAACGTATATTTCTCTAATTTCTAACAGTGACGTAGAAGTTGGTTGATGTACTTCTTGATCTTTAATATTCATTAAACCCCGTAGCCTTAGTCAAATTTTAGAAAATTAACCACAGATAAACACAGATGCACACAGATGAAACAAATAATTTTTGCTCATTAGTTTAAGTAGGTCAACCTAATTAAATATAAGATATGATTTTTGAACTCTCTCTGCTCCTCTGCCCCTCTGCTTTATTAACTGGATCTATTTATTATTCTGCTCCCAAGTAAGCTTCCATCACCGCAGGATCAGATTTAACTTCTGTAGGCTTACCCAAAGCAATTAATTTACCAAAATTCAAAACAGCAATGCGATCGCACAAACCCATAACTAAGGGAACATGATGCTCAATTAGAATAACAGTTAAATTGAACTGAGCGCGAATTTCGCGGATAAATGCGCTTAATAGTTGTTTTTCGCTGGGATTCATACCCGCAGCAGGTTCGTCTAGCAGTAAAACTTCAGGGTTAAGGGCGAGGGCGCGGGCAATTTCTAGGCGACGTTGATCCCCGTATGGTAAATTGCGAGCTTTTTCATCAGCGCGATCTACCAAACCCATCAATTCCAACAACTCTAAAGCCTTCTGTTTAGTCTTATGTTCTTCGTTTAAAGCAAACGGTAGACCTAGCACTCCTGTAAAAAAGTTACTTTTGGTATGGAGATGCCTTGCTATAATCACATTTTCTAATGGTGATAAATCGCCAAATAAGCGAATATTTTGGAAAGTTCTAGCGATACCTTTAGCAGCAATTTTGTGAGGACGTAGTTTAGAAATATCTTCGTTTTGATAAATTAACTGCCCGCTAGAAGGGTTAATTATTCCTGTAATCAAATTAAATAGCGTCGTTTTACCAGCACCGTTAGGACCAATTACTCCAAATATTTCGTTTTTTGGGACTGTAAAAGAGACATCATTGACAGCAACTAAACCGCCAAATCTGCGAGTTAGGTTTTTAGCTTCTAATACAGGACTAGCATTATCTGGAATATGATCAATTAGTTGCTGTTGGGTCATTATTGACATACTCCCCTGCTAACGGCTTGCAGCATAAATTTAATAACAGACGCGATACTCCTGCGGAGTCGCTGCGCGATCGCACTTCCAACACTAATAGAAAAATGCGTAGGCGAAGCCCGTCGTAGACATCGCCCTTCACCTCGGATTTATCCGTCACTACAACATTATTGTCTTAATAGTAAGTAATACAATTTTCCAATACTACCAGTCACGCCTGCGCGATCGCCTGCTATCTTACCACTACCCATAAAATAATCAACCCGACCTGGACCCTTAATAGCACTACCTGTATCTTGATCTAGCACATAGCGATTAACTAAACGCTGTTGAATTTGACCATTAGCAGTACGGTAGGGAAGTTGAGTTTGTACTAAAGCTAAAGCAGCAGGAGGCATCAAAGATTTATCTGTAGCAATGGAACGATCAGGAGTCACCGGAACATTAATCACACCCTTAGCTGGTGAGCCATAAGTATCTTGGAAAAACACAAAGCGTTGATTTCGTGGAAGATAATTACTTAGTTCCACAGGATTTCTTTTAAAATAATTGATCATCACTGGTAGGCTCATACCGTCTAAAGATAACTTGCGATCTTTAGCCAGTTCTCGCCCAATACTTGTATACGGGTAATCAGTTCCCCCAGCATAACCAACGCTCATCACAGAACCATCTGTAAGCTGAAGTTTAGCCGATCCTTGGATCTGAACTAAATAAGCCTCCATGCGATCGCGTAGCCAAACTAATTCCGCACCCTTGAGTAAGCTTTTTTCCCCTAAACCATCCACCCCCTCTAAATCAGCCCTTTTTGGATGTGGCTTAGACCAACTACTAAAATCTGCGGGTAATCTATACAGAGGATAACGATATTCCGCCGTGCGCGTCTTACTAGCCTTATAAACTGGTTCATAATACCCAGTAAATAAAACCTTTCCTTTATCATCACTTCCTACTGATTGATAAAAAGTAAACTCCCGTCGCACAGCAGCTTGCAGTTCTTGTGCTGACTTAGCAGACAAAACCAACTGGCGGAAGCGCAATAAAGAACGGCGCACACGATCAACTGTAATATCTGGCATCAAATATGTTTGATATGTTGCTGCCGCTTCAGAAGTTTGTAAATAACGTAAGCTGTGATCAATTGACTCTAACAATGCCTGCTGATCTCCAGGCTGATTTTGATTTCCCCATATTTGCTCATCTAAACCCAACGAATCTGCCTGTCTAGAAGGCACAGCACCCTTAGCAACATTAACTGCCGATGGTGGCATTTTAGATAATACAGGTGTATTAGGATTGCCGAAAACTACACCTAATCCGAGAGAAAGTAAAGCAAGTGTTTTTTGCATAATCACCCAAAAGTCAATTAATAACTACTTAATGACAACATCAACTTATTTGTGGTTCCCCTACCAGGGAATCTTTCCCGATCAGTACTAAATTTTAATGTTTACTAACTGCCATTTAACATAATTAGATACAGTCTGGATAAGTTGGATATATTTAATTTTTTTATGCCCAAGTATAGCCCCTATATTTTTTACTTTCATTTCCCTGGCATCTCAGCAGAAAACCAGTGGATTTAATCGGTTATTTCTATAGAAGTTACGCATAAATTATCCTTGAGTTGAGGGCGGGTTTATGTATATCACTGGTTTGGAAAGATAATTTTTTGGTGCAACCCGCCCGAACATCGCCTAATTTTACTGTTGTATTGCGTCCATGATACGTTGATTATATGCCCAGTTATTTAATACTCAACATCGACACTAGAAGCAAAGACTGGTTCCACCCTGATCGCCAAAATACTATCAGGACGGATTACCATATACTCGCCCTGGATATTTCTAATTGGCACACTGATGAAATCTTTGGAACCTGATTTTGGTACTAATTCCCCACTGTACCATTTTTGGAACTCTTGAATGGTGGTAAAACGCACCTCTTCCCGATGACCACCTTCAATTAGTAAGTGTACGGCGTATTCATTTGGAGTTCTGGGCATATAATTAATTGATCCTGCTGATTGTGTGGGTAAACATCAAAATTACGTTACAACAAATTAGCCCTATGTAGATGAGAACAAATTAAACCGTTGTAGAAGAGTATCAATCATCTGAGGCAGCGTGTTATGCAGTTCATCTGCTGTTTTGAACAATAACTGTTGATGGCTAGGTAAGTCAAAAGGCAATTCCCCTTCAAAATCTGGGCGCTGCATCTGAACTAGCAAAATTTGTTCGCTGCGCTTGCTTTGCAGAGCATAACCAATTTCTACACAGACATTAGGACTAGGAATCAGTTGCAATTTATCCTGGGTATTAAAAGAACTAATTGGCGTACTATCGGCAATAAACAGTAAACTCTTGCGAATTTTGCGTAACATCGTGTTGTTGAGGCGGATAGGAGCATCAGTGGAGCGGGGAGATGCTTCTATTGTGATGGGGAGACGCGATCGCCCAACAGCACGCATACGTTGGTTGATATTTTCGATCGCATCATTTAAAACTTCGACTAATACCTGATTTGAGGTTTGATACTCGCTTTGATAACTCAAAAAGATCACTGGATCTAATTGAGCCATTACCTCTTGCTTTGTAAAATAAATTTCGTGACTAATTAAATCAATATTAGAAATAATATATCCGCCACTGCCTTCGATGTAAAACTCAACGGTTTCTCCTTCTAGATATCGCTGAAACCAATTCGAGCCTTTAACATCCTTGCTGTCTTCTAAAAAATCTGCTCTTAAAGCAGACTTGAGTAAACTATTCTTACTGAGCCTTAGATCTTGGGGGCGTTTTTCTAGTTCTTGAATTGGCTCATACTGCTCAAGATACCAAGCTTTCAGGGCAATAATAGCCATAATGCACTTTCACCGACAATATTATGTATGCCACAAATAGGAGGCAAACCTAAATTTTAGCAGTAAGCGGTGACATCTTCACCACATTCATCAGCTAAATAGCACAAAGCGCGGAAGCGTAAACCAACAACTTGTTCGTAGAGGGGGTTGAGTTTACACATTGGGGGAATGTGGAACAAAGTGCGTCCAAATAGTTTGACATCGCGTTCAAATGGACATTGAGCAGGAATCAGTTCACATAAGCGTTTAGCTAATTTGCGATCGCGTACATCTAGCCCGTCTAACCATTGGCGTACAGGTTGTAGTACATCGAAAGATTTCTTGGCACAAGCTGGTTGGGCGATCGCACTGGCATTTCCAGTAGCATTGTCTTCATTAAACCAAACCCAGCTTTCTACATTAATGTTTGATTTTGTATAATTAGATACAGTCATTTGTTTTCTCCTGTGTTTTGTAGTAGCTAACTAACCTTTTCTTTCTCTCTCTAACTACAAAGCCTTAAATACTCTTACCGGAATGATTGTTTAGATAACTGGTTTTGTAGTTTCTTTACCTGATATCATCTTGCCCAAACTCAACCCATTTCCGCGTGAGCGATATCACCGAATCTTTGTAAAAACTAATTACATTAATCTCGGTAACTTCACGCAGATAGTCCTGAAACTTAATAGCAGCAAGGTTTATGTTAATAGCTCACAAAGAGCAATGCCTGCGGCAAACTGAACGCTAACGCATTTAACTCATTTTTTACTGGCTATACTACATCTACTGAAGAGGGTTGGATGCAGATAGTTCCCAATCCCCCAAGCCATAATATCAATGCTATTAAGTACTCCCCCACAGGTAGCACAGTGTTATTTGAGCTTTTTTATGAAAATCAACAAGCTGTTTTTCAGATTCAAGACTCAGAGATTGGCATTCCTGAAGCCGATCAGCTACACCTTTTTGATATATTTCATCGCGCTAGTAACGTCGGTAACGTCGCGGGTACTGGTTTAGGTCTAGCTATTGTTAAAAATTCTGTAGATTTACATGGCGGTAAAATTTCTGTCAAAAGTGAAGTTGGTATAGGGACAAAGTTCACTGTCTGGATACCGCTAAAATCTATTTTTAATTAACAAATTTGAATTTCTTGAGTAAGTTCAGATCCAAAAAATTAGGGGCAAACACAAGGTTTGCCCCTAATTTGGGTTAATTTATACCAGTCTACTGATTAAACTGCTAAACTTGCCTTCACACTAGGGCGCTGCCGTCTTCTTCCAGGTCTAGCTGGTGGTTCCGCAGGACTTTGCAGTAAGAACACCAATAACGGACGACTCTGAAGTTCGCGTCGGATCAAACGTTGCAGGTCGCGCTCGATTTGAGTTTCTAAACCTGCCCAATCAACCTCTACCCCTTCCTCACCAAAGGAACGAGCAAAACTTGCCCAGCGATCGCTTAAAGTATTTTCAATCGTCTTTTGGACTAATGCTTGTAAAAGCGATCGCTCAACCGCAGTGACAACACCTCGCAGATGCACTTCTGGCTTAGTCATCAGCTTGCCTTCCCAACTGACAGCCGCCGCTACTGTCACCACACCATCATCAGCTAATTGCTGGCGTTCTTTCATCACATTGTCATGGACAACACCAGCATTATCTACCAGTTGCAGACCTGAAGGTACTTTACCCGTGACACGCATAGCATCTTCAGATAACTCCACAACATCCCCGTTATCAATAATCACCATATTTTCAGCAGGGATACCCATACTTTGGGCAGTTTGGGAGTGCTTAACTAGCATCCGATGCTCACCGTGAACTGGCAAGAAGAATTTCGGTTTAGTCAGGGCAATCATCATTTTTTGGTCTTCTTGACAGCCATGACCTGAAACGTGAATGCCTTTATCACGACCATAAACCACGTTTGCGCCCTGCATCATCAGCTTGTCGATGGTATTGACAACTGCGATCGTATTTCCTGGGATGGGATTTGCCGAGAAAATTACTGTATCGCCTTGACGAATGCGGATGTTGCGATGTTCATTGTTAGCAATTCTAGTGATTGCTGCTAGTGGTTCCCCTTGAGAACCTGTGGTCAGAATTAACACTTTTTCAGGAGGGAAATTCTGAATTGCTTGTAACGGCTCAAATAAGTTATCTGGACATTTAATGTAACCGAGATTCCGCGCTTGGGCGATCACATTCAACATTGAACGACCTACCACAGAAACAACCCGATTACGCTTCTGGGCTATTTCCAAAACCATATTAATTCTGTGAACTGATGAAGCAAAAGTTGTTAGCAGTACTCGTCCTTTTGCCTCACCGATAATTCTGTCAAGATTAGGATAAACAGAACGTTCTGACGCTGTAAACCCAGGTACTTCTGAGTTAGTAGAATCACTAATTAAACAAATTACACCTTTCTCACCATGCTCTGCTAACCTATGTAAATCATAAAACTCACCATCAACTGGAGTATGGTCAATTTTAAAATCACCTGTATGAATAACAACGCCGACAGGAGTGTGTATAGCTATTGTGAAACTATCAGCAATTGAGTGAGTATTGCGAATAAATTCTACAAAAAACGACTCACCAATTCGTACAACATCGCGCGGCATTACTCGTTTTAATATTGTGCGATCGGCAACACCTGCTTCTTCTAATTTACCTTCAAGTAACGCCATTGCTAGACGCGGACCGTAGATAACTGGAATATCAAACTGCTTAAGGTGATAAGGAATACCGCCAATATGGTCTTCGTGACCATGCGTGACAATCATGCCCTTAATTTTGTGGCTGTTTTCCCGCAAATAAGTCATATCCGGCAACACAATATTAATGCCGTGCATACTATCTGTAGGAAATGCCAAACCAGCATCTAACAGAATGATTTCATCATTGAATTCAAAAACGCAGGTATTCTTGCCAATTTCATGCAATCCCCCTAAAGGAATAATTTTGAGACTCGGCTGAGATCCGTTATTAGTATTAGCCATTTTCTTCGTAATAATTAAGGGTTTATTAGTCATAGAACAAAAACTTCCAATATTGGCATCAAGTAGAACTTTTAATCAAAGCAAAATCAAGAGATTTCTTGCAAAAATCAGTTATTTTTCTATCCACACGCTGCGTACACTTGTGTAAACCTTGTGCTGCCGTGCGGCAAGGCTACGCTTACATCTCTGGTTAATTTTCTAAAATCTGACTTATGCAAGAAATCTAATGTTAAATATGGAAAAAAATCTATTGGTCTTTGCTTAGAGCTTATCTCAAAAATCTATTTGAGGTAACTCAATATCTGTATTTATCTGTGTTCATCTGTGTTCATCTGTGGTAAAAAAACTCTTAAAGCAACTTTTAGGGTAAGCAGTCAGAAACTAAAAATGCCTGTGATATCAATTTATCCATTGATAAATTACCAGTATCGGTATCAACAACTTAATCCTCAAGCTTGAAACCTAATCCAGTAATATTCATTCTTTTTGAAATTGGTCATCCTTTATTTAACTTAAATTAAAGCTAGTTCAGATAAAAGCGCCTTAATTGCTTGGCTATCTTTTTCTGATAAATCCGTAAGGGGTAAACGACTACCGCCTACATCCCAACCTTGCAATTTGAGAGCTACTTTAACCGGAATTGGGTTGGTGTCACAAAATAAACCTTTAAACAAGGGGAATAATTTCAGGTGAATTTGAGTTGCAATCTGGCTTTGATTTGTTTCAAAAGCTTGAATCATTTGTTGAATTTGATTTCCAACTAAATGACTAGCCACACTAACAACGCCCGTTGCTCCGACTGCCATTAGTGGCAAAGTAAGAGAATCATCTCCAGAGTAAATCGCAAATTCTGCTGGGGTGATGCAGCGAATTTGACTTGCTTGATCGAGGTTTCCTGTAGCTTCTTTAATAGCAATTATATTAGAGATTTCTGCCAAACTAGCAACAGTTTCTGGAAGAAGATTTTGACCTGTACGACCTGGGATGTTGTAAAGCATTATAGGTAGGTCAGGACAGGCTTGGGCGATCGCCTGAAAGTGTTTATATAATCCCGCTTGGGGTGGCTTATTGTAATAAGGTACAACTTGTAATGAACCATCTAACCCTAGTTTAGCAGCTTTTTGTGTTGCTGCGATCGCTTCTGATGTGGAATTAGATCCTGTTCCAGCTATAACCTTAGCTTTGCCTTTAACAGCATTTAATACTACCTGAAATAACTGGAACTCTTCATCCCAACTCAGGGTTGGAGATTCACCTGTAGTACCGCAAATTACAAGTCCATCTGAACCATTTTCAGCTAAATGCGCTGCTAGTTGTTCAGCTAGATCATAATTAACACTTTCATCTTCTTTAAATGGTGTCACCATTGCAGTGATCACCTTACCAAAGTATACCACGCTTTTATAAACTCCTCATAATGGCTGTCAGCTTTCAGCTATCAGTTTTCAGCTTTTGGCACTAAATAACCCCTAATTATTTGAAGCTATTAGCTAATTGCTGATAACTCATTGCTATTTGCTGATATATAGCTTTTTTCAACTAACAACTCAGCAATTTGCACCGCGTTTAAGGCTGCTCCCTTGCGAATTTGGTCTCCACTTAACCAAAGTTCTAAACCAGAAGGATGAGAAATATCTTGCCGAATTCTACCTACTAAAACGTCATCCTGACCTGTAGCATCTATGGGCATAGGGAAATAATTTGCTTGCCAATCTTCTACCAGTTTTACCCCTGGAGCATCTGCTAATATTGATTTTGCCTTAGCTACTGGAAATGGTTCAGCAAATTCTAAATTTATTGCTTCTGAATGCGCTCTGAGTACAGGAACCCGTATACAAGTAGCTGTTACACGCAAATTTGGCTCACCGAAAATCTTGCGTGTTTCATTGAGCATTTTCATTTCTTCTTCACAATAACCTTGTTCATTAATCGGGGTATTGTGTGGAAATAAATTAAAGGCTAGGGGATAAGGAAATACTTCAGGAACCGGATTTTCACCGTTTAAGATGGCTTGGGTTTGAGTTTTGACTTCTTCCATTGCCCTCGCACCAGCACCACTAGCAGATTGATAAGTGGCTACAACAATGCGTTTAATCGGCTGGATTTTATGTAAAGGCCAAACTGCTACCGCCATTAATATAGTAGTGCAGTTGGGATTAGCAATAATGCCTTGGTGAGTAGCTGCTGCTTCGGGGTTAACTTCGGGTACTACTAAAGGTACTTCTGGATTCATCCGAAATGCGCTTGAGTTATCGATCATAACTGCGCCCGCGTTCACAATTTTATCCGCCCAAGCTTTAGAAGTAGAGCCACCAGCCGATGCTAGAACGATATCAACTTGATCGAAAGAGCGATCGCCAACCGCCTCAATGGGCAAATTTTCGCCTTTAAATGGCAGTGTTTTACCAGCAGAGCGAGGTGAAGCCAATAACTTTAAATCAGCCAAAGGAAAGTTGCGACGATCCAATAACTCTAATAACTCCGTCCCGACTGCACCAGTGGCTCCTAATATTGCCACACGATATGAATTAGACAAACGTTGATCCTCCCCTGAAATACTGAGTAGTAACCGATATCAAAATCAATAATTTTTGTTCTAAATCTCTGAATGCTTTAACCTTAAAGGTTTATTTGGTTATAAGTCGATCTTTAAAGATTCATCATAATTTAAACACATTTTACACTCTTCAGCCCTCAAAGTCTGCGCCTGAGACTCAGATTAGCCAATACTGATGGCAACTACATACCACCTATGTATTATGATCAGATACCGAAGATCTAAAAAGCACGCGGATAGGGCAAGGTCTGATCTACCCAAGCTTAGAACATTTCTTATGCCGTAGCTGTGGTGACAGAACTAGAATATCACGAGTGTTGCCAGGATTGAAGTAAATCCTGATACACCAAGATTGCACCACCAGCCATCGTTGATTTTTCAGCTTAAAATTTAAGTTTAGCCTCAGAAATTAGAGAATTTGTTTGATGAAAGTTACCCAGGAAAAGCTTCCCGCTAGTCAGATTGGTCTGGAAATTGAAATTCCAGCAGAAATGTCCAAAACCGTATACGAGAAGGTAGTTCAAAACCTGTCGCGCACTGCTAATATTCCTGGGTTTCGCAAAGGAAAAGTGCCACGTCAAATCCTTGTCCAGCGAATGGGAACACAACGGCTCAAGGCAGCAGCCCTAGAAGATTTGATTCAAGAAGGCTTTAAGAAAGCTCTTGAGCAAGAAGAGATTCCGGCAATTGGCAACTATCAAGTCCTCTCCCCAATGGAGGAAATGGTAACTCGGTTCCAACCAGGAGAACCATTTACTTTCTCCGCATCTGTGGATGTAACACCAGAAGTCAATCTTGGTGAGTACACAGGTTGGCAGTTACAAGCCGAAGAAGTTGTTTACGACGAGAGCGAAGTAGATAAGTTTTTAGATGAACGCCGCGCTGAAAAAGCTACTTTAATTCCAGTAGAAGGACGACCAGCACAGCAGGGTGATGTAGCAGTTGTTGACTTTGCAGGGGTATTTGCAGATGTTGCAGAGGGAGAAACACCCGCAGAAATCCCAGGCGCACAAGCAACTGACTTTGAAATCGAGCTAGGGGAAGGAAGATTCATAGAAGATATTGTTGATGGGATAGTTGGAATGAATACCGGAGAAACTAAAGAAGTCTCCGTAAAGTTTCCCGAAGATTATCCCCGTGAAGACTTGGCAGGTAAGGCTGCACTCTTCACCATTACTCTGAAAGATTTGAAAGAAAAAGAGTTACCTGAGTTAAATGACGATTTTGCTCAAGAAGCCAGCGATTTTGACAACTTGGCAGAATTAAGGGAATCTCTAGAAACTAGATTTAAAGACAAGGCTGCACAATCAACCAAAACTAATAAAGAGCAAGTTTTAGTAGAACAACTGCTAAAACAGGTAGAAGTTGACCTACCAGAAAGCTTGATCGAGCAGGAAATCCAAACTCAGATGCGGCAAACAATCATGCAGATGCAGCAGATGGGTATGGACGTGAATAAGGTGTTGAACGACGAAATGGTTCGACAGTTAGCAGAGCGATCGCGCCCTGAAGCACTCACCCGCCTTAAACAGTCCTTAGCGTTGGAAGAAATTGCTAAACGCGAATCTATCCAAATAGAACCAGTAGAACTAGAAGCCAAAATTGCCGAATGGATGCAGCAACTATCTGGACAAGAAATTAATCCCCAACGCTTGCGCGAGGTAGTTGAAGCTGATTTACGCAAAGAAAAAGCGATTAACTGGTTGGAAGAACATTCCACAATTGAACTGGTTCCCCAAGGTTCACTCGTAACTGCTGAGTCAGATAGTGAAGAAGCTACAACAGATGCGACTGAAGCCCGTGAAGTTGAAGTTGAAGTTGTTAGCGAAACCGAGTAACTAGAAACTCAACTGTCTACTAGGGAATAATTTAATATTCCTCTCAAGCTAGGGCGCAGTTTAATTCCTGTACCCTAGCCCTGATCGTAAGATGGTCAAAGGCGGCGGATTCGGATATAACGGAATTAGGAACAATAAAATTCACCATTTATTGGCAAATAACTGCCTGAGTTCGATTTTACAATTTTGCTCCATAAAAATAGCCCTATGCTTATCTCAAAATCAGCAAATTACTCAATTACCAGCCTGAACAACTTAGAGGTTTATTCCTCCAGCAATGTCATCCCGATGGTGGTAGAACAGACTGGTCTGGGTGAACGGGCTTTTGATATCTACTCACGGTTGTTGCGTGAACGGATTATATTTATGGGTACGCCCGTAGATGATACGGTGGCTGACTCACTTGTTGCCCAACTGCTGTTTTTAGAATCTGAAGATCCAGAAAAAGATATACAACTATATATCAATTCTCCAGGTGGATCTGTAACAGCAGGTATGGCGATTTATGACACAATGCAGCAAATCCGTCCTGATGTAGTTACAATTTGCTTTGGTTTAGCTGCCAGTATGGGAGCCTTCCTACTATCAGGTGGAGCTAAAGGCAAGCGGATGGCACTTCCTAGCTCTCGAATTATGATTCACCAACCGCTCGGAGGCGCTCAAGGGCAAGCTGTTGATATCGAAATTCAAGCTAAAGAAATTCTTTATCATAAAAGAGTGTTGAATGAGTTGTTGGCGGAACATACAGGTCAGCCCATAGATAAAATAACAGCAGATACAGAGCGTGACTTCTTTATGTCTTCTGCTGAAGCAAAAGATTATGGTTTGATTGATCAAGTTATTGATCGGCACAATCTTAAAGACTCAGACTTAACTCTCACCTCACTCTCATAAGAGGCAAATATGTCTAAATACGACTCCCATTTGAAATGTTCTTTTTGTGGCAAGTCTCAGGAGCAGGTGCGGAAGTTAATTGCTGGTCCGGGGGTCTACATTTGTGATGAATGTGTTGACTTGTGCAACGAAATTCTTGATGAGGAATTGTTGGACTCTAATGCTCCAGCACCTCAAGCTGTACCCAAGTCAGATCCTAAAAAGCGCCGCGCTCATAGTGCCAATTTGTCTCTTAGTCAAATTCCTAAACCCAGGGAATTGAAGAAGTTTTTAGATGAGCACGTAATTGGTCAGCAGGAAGCCAAAAAAGTTCTTTCAGTGGCAGTCTACAATCACTATAAGCGTTTAAGTTTTATCCAATCTAAAAATAGTGGTAAGCCTGGGGCTGATGATGCAGTAGATTTGCAAAAATCTAATATTCTGTTGATGGGTCCTACGGGTTGCGGTAAAACGCTGTTAGCACAAACATTGGCAAGTATTTTAGATGTGCCTTTTGCTGTTGCTGATGCTACTACTCTGACAGAAGCTGGGTATGTGGGTGAAGATGTCGAGAATATTTTGCTCAGGCTTTTGCAGGTAGCAGATTTCGATGTCGAGGAAGCGCAACGGGGAATTATTTATATAGATGAAATTGATAAGATTGCCCGTAAGAGCGAAAATCCCTCAATTACCCGTGATGTTTCTGGCGAGGGAGTGCAGCAAGCTTTACTAAAGATGTTAGAAGGCACTGTTGCTAATGTTCCTCCTCAAGGGGGACGCAAGCACCCTTATCAAGATTGTATCCAGATTGACACCAGCAATATTATGTTTATTTGCGGTGGCGCGTTTGTGGGTCTGGAAAAAGTTGTTGAGCAGAGAATGGGTAAAAAATCAATAGGCTTTATTCAACCAGGGGAAGGGCAACCACGAGAAAAACGCGCGGCAGATATTTTGCGACACATGGAACCCGATGATTTAGTAAAGTTTGGGCTGATTCCAGAATTTATTGGTCGAATACCAGTGGTGGCGGTGGTTGATCCGTTGGATGAAGAAGCATTGATGGAGATTTTGACGGAACCTCGTAATGCTTTGGCGAAGCAATATCAAAAGCTGCTGAAGATGGATAATGTGCAGTTAGATTTTAAAACAGATGCGTTGAAGGCGATCGCACAAGAAGCATACCGTCGGAAAACAGGCGCACGTGCTTTGCGGGGAATTGTGGAAGAGTTGATGCTGGAAGTGATGTATGAGTTGCCTTCTCGTAAGGATGTGACTCGTTGCACTATTACGCGGGAAATGGTGGAAAAACGCTCGACTGCGGAATTGTTGGTGCATCCTTCTTCGTTACCAAAGCCTGAATCTGCTTAGATTACTATAGAGTTGATATTTTTATGTAGGGGCGGGTTGATTTGTTGGTTGTGAGACTGGCAAGTTAACTCGTTCCTACAAGGTTTTTATAGTATTTAACCGCAGATAAACGCAGATGTTTTTGTGGGGTTAATTATTTGTTGGATAGGCTCTAAGTAGAAGTGTATTATGGGATTTTGTTAGCAGATATTTAACTTTACTAGCAGATCCTCGTTTTAAGATGGCTTTTATTCAAGTTCGCGACATTGAGCATTACTACGAATGGATTCCCGCACGTACCTCTTCTGATAAACCAGTGATGGTATTTTTACATGGTTGGGGTGGATCTAGTCGTTACTGGAATAGCACTGCTGAGGCTTTATCAGGTTCTTTTGATTGCCTCTTATATGATATGCGTGGGTTTGGACGTTCTCGTGCGGTTTCTGGCGTGGAATCACCTTTAGTAGAACATCCACCTACTACAAAAGCAGAATTTACTTATGAAATGGAAGAATATGCGGAAGATTTAGCTGGTTTATTGGATGCTTTAAATCTTCAGCGAGTTTATATTAATGCTCATTCAATGGGCGCTTCTGTAGCAACTTTTTTTCTGAATTTGTACCCAGAAAGGGTAGAGAAAGCAATTCTTACCTGTAGTGGTATTTTTGAATACGACGAAAAATCTTTTACCACTTTTCATAAGTTTGGTGGTTACGTTGTTAAGTTTCGTCCGCGTTGGTTATACCAACTGCCTTACATGGATAAGATGTTTATGCAGCGATTTTTACATCGCCCTTTACCTCGTGATATTAGTCGTGCTTTCTTAGAAGATTTTTTACTAGCCGATTGTAAGGCAGCTTTAGGGACTATGGTTACTTCTGTTAGTAAGAAAGCGGCGGAAGTGATGCCTGGTGAGTTTGCTCAGATTAAAGTTCCTACGCTCTTGGTTGCTGGAGAACATGACATTATTATTCCAGCAGCGATGGGAAGACAGGCGGCAAGTTTAAATGATTTTGTGGAGTATTTTGAGATTCCTAATACTGCCCATTTTCCGATGTTGGAAGATGCAGAAACTTATCTGAGTAAGGTAAGAGAGTTTTTAGGGATTAAAGATGCTGTGAGTGTTTAAAGTAGAACCCCACCCCCAACCCCTCCCCGCTTGCAGGGAGGGGAGTTTGATTTTAGGCGTTATTTGGTAAACAGAAAACGTATCTGGATTTTTCTGCAACTTATTTTTTAGTCAATTAGGAAAATAGCTAGGTATTGACACTCTCCCGTCAAGCTTGCGCTGTGACTGGAGATTCTTGCTTCATTGAGAAATGCTTTTGATGCAAGCACCAAGTAGTCCTACTTCCTCTCCACAAGCTTGAAATCCCGTATGCCCTACGGTATGGATGATATTTTGCCTTCACTACTTGTCCTAGTTTTGTTGCTTGGTTTTCACAACTAAAGGAGGTTCATTTGACTGATATTACTTTACCACAAAATCCTGTCCGCAATTCATCTCGCCACCAACCCAGTACAGTGTGGTGGGAGTCCTAGAGACGGTTGAAGGATAGGTAGATAGTAAGGAAAAATAGCGATCGCGCCCGTTAGTCAGTTAATTGGCTCTACGAGTGTCAGAAACTTGCTGTCCACTACCTTTATATGTTAACTATGGTTACTGGCATAGGATAAATAAAATATCCACATAGACATCTATCTATTGACTGATTATGAAAATTCCTACTTTTCTTGCCTCTAGACTGTTACTTGTCTTAGCCTTATTAATAACAAGCTGTAGTAACAACTCTACAACTCCCACAGCAGGTTCCTCTGCAAGTACAGGTTCCTCTAGTGGTATTCCTATAGGTGTCGCCTTAGCATTAACTAGCAACGTTGCTTTACTTGGTCAAGAAGGTGTAGCTGGTGCGAAAATTGCTGAAAAATACTTTAACGACAAAGGCGGTATTGACGGCAAACCAATAAAATTGGTTGTTCAAGATACTGGTGGAGATGAAGCAGGAACAATCAACGCATTTCAAACCCTGATTACTCAAAATAAAGTAGTTGGTATAGTTGGTCCCACACTATCGCAGCAGGCATTTAGTGCTGACCCCATTGCCGAACGTTCTAAAGTTCCCGTAATTGGACCATCCAACACCGCTAAAGGCATCCCAGAAATTGGCGACTACATAGCGCGTGTCTCAGCACCAGTTTCTATTGTTGCCCCTAACTCAGTTAAAGCAGCCCTTAAGATTAACCCCAATATTAAAAAAGTAGCTGTTTTTTACGCACAAAATGACGCTTTTAACAAGTCAGAAACCGAAATATTCCAGCAGACAGTAAAAGATCAAAAACTAGATTTAGTAACAGTTCAAAAGTTTTTAACAACTGACACAGATTTTCAATCCCAAGCAACTAACGCTATTAACCTTAAGCCGGATTTAATCATCATTTCTGGACTAGCAACAGACGGCGGTAACTTAGTCAAGCAACTACGTGAACTAGGATACAAAGGTTTAATTATTGGTGGTAATGGTTTTAATACCTCTAATATATTTTCTGTATGTAAAAATCTTTGTGAAGGCGTTCTTGTTGCTCAAGCTTATAGCCCTGAACATCCTGGGGAAATTAATAAAGCCTTCCGCGCTGCTTATGTTAATCAATATAAGAAAGAACCACCTCAATTTAGCGGACAAGGTTTTGCTGCTGTGCAAGTCTTTGTAGAAGCCCTGCAAGATCTGAATAAAAAAACTGATGTCAGTAAAATGCCATTAGCTGAATTACGCACACAACTTAACAAACAACTGTTAACTAAAAAGTATGATACCCCTTTAGGCGAAATTGCCTTTACACCCGTAGGTGATGTTATTCAGAAACAGTTTTACGTTGCCCAATTAAAGGTAGATCCTAACGGCAATAATGGTAAGTTTGAGTTTATCAAGTAAAGTTAATTCTTCAAAACTCTTAAGAATTCCGAACTCAAAATTAATTTTAGGGGGCTATCTCCCTATTTTATTTCTCCACCAGTATTTGCAAATTTTGCCAGCATTTTAATGAATCAATCCATGACCTATCCAGCTATTTTTGTAGGAATATTAGCTGTATCGCTATCTAGTTGTAGCCAGGGAAAAATTGGCAATTCTGCACAAACAACAGCTATTTCTATAGGGATAGCTGTTGCACAAACCAGCAATATTGCTTTAATTGGTCAGGAACAAGTTGCTGGTGCTAAACTTGCTGAAAAATATTTCAATGATCAAGGCGGGGTTAACGGAACCCCAATCAAGTTAGTATTTCAAGATGCTGGAAAAGATGAAGCAGGAGCAATCAATGCTTTTCAAAACTTGATTACTAAAAATAATGTAGTTGGGATAATTGGCCCCACCACCTCGCAGCAAGCTTTTAGTGCTGCGCCAATTGGCGATCGCGCAAAGATTCCAGTTATAGGGCCTTCTACTATTGCTAAAGGAATTCCAGAAATTGGTGAATATGTTTCCCGTGTTGCAGCAGATGCAACTGTTGTTGCCCCAAATGCAGTAGCAGCAGCACTGAAAATTAATCCTAAGTTAAAGAAGGTAGCAGTTTTGTATGCTCAAGATCAAGAGGCGTTAGTATTTGAAGCAAAAGTTTTTCAACAAGCAATTAAACAAAGAAAGCTTGATTTAGTCAGCCTGCTAAAATTTCAGTCAACTGATACAGATTTTCAGACCCAAGCGACTCAAACCATTAATTCTAAACCCGATTTAGTAATTATTTCTGGCTTGACTACAGATGGAGGTAATTTAGTTAAACAGATTAGAGAACTAGGTTATCAAGGCTTAATTATTGGTGGAAATGGCTTAAATACATCTAATATATTTTCTGTATGTAAGAAAATGTGCGATCGCATTTTAGTTGCACAAGCTTATAGCCCTAATTACAATAATAAAATTAACAATATTTTTCGCAATGAGTATAAAAATCAATACCAGAAAGAACCACCACAGTTTAGCGCCCAAGCTTTTACGGCTGTACAGGTATTAGTAGAGGCACTGAAAGCAGTAGATCAGAAAACTAAAATTAATACCTTACCATTAGCACAACTGCGGACAGCTTTAAATCAGCAAGTCTTACGAGGAAAGTACGAAACACCTTTAAGTCAAATATCTTTTACTCCCAAAGGTGACATAATTCAAAGAGATTTTTATGTAGCGCAAATAAAAATGGATAGTCAAGGTAATAATGGTAAGTTTGAGTTTTTGAAGTAGGTTTCAATATTAATAATGGATATAACACTATTTTTACAACAATTCTTAAATGGTTTATCAATTGGTACTGTCTATGCAATCTTTGCATTAGGATATACTCTAGTATTTTCTATTCTAGGAATTATTAATTTTGCTCACGGTGCAATTTTTACTGTTGGTGCGTATTTTACCTACGCACTCATGGGGGGACAATTTGGTTTTAATGGATTACTAGCTAATGCCAAGTTACCCCTACAATTACCCTTTGCATTAGCTTTAATTGTAGGAAGTACACTAGCTGGATTGCTAGGAGTAGCAATTGAAAGAATCGCTTTCCGTCCTTTACGCAATCGACAATCTGATTCGCTGCTAACAGTTGTTTCTAGCTTAGGTGTAGCATTAGTTATTGTTAATTTAATCCAATATTTAGTAGGGGCAGAAAATTATACTTTCCCTTCAAATACTTATGGTAATTTACCTGCTGCAATCAACTTTGGAACTTCAGATAAACCAATTCCGATTCGTAGTGTTCAAGTAGTTATTTTTGGAGTATCGGTAGTAATTCTGGGAATTCTGACATTTTTTATTAATCGCACTAAATTTGGTAAGGCGATGAAAGCTGTAGCAGAAGATCCAATTACGGCTAGTTTACTGGGAATTAATACAGATTTTTTTATTATACTGACCTTTTTTGTAAGTAGTTTCTTAGCTGGGTTGGCAGGAACATTAGTAGGTTCAAGCGTGAGTATCGCAGGTCCTTATTTTGGGATTGCCTTTGGATTAAAAGGTTTAGCAGTAATTGTTTTGGGAGGTTTAGGAAGTATCCCTGGTGCAGTGTTAGGCGGGTTAGTTATTGGGTTAGTAGAAGCATTTGTTCCAGCAGATTATTCTGCTTATAAAGATGCTGTAGCTTTTGGTATTTTGTTTGTTATGTTGTTGGTTAAACCCGAAGGTTTGCTAGGAAAGAAATTTATTCAGAAGGTATAACACCGATTTTTTGCCTTAAATTGATAATTGAATTCTTTTAATTGCCAACAGATTCCATCCAAGCTATACATTGCTGCATTTGGTGTTCTATTGTTTGTTTATCGGCATGAAACCGTCTGCCATGTCCTGGTAGTACCCATTCAAAGGCATATTTAGCTAAATGACACATTGATTTAAGCTGTTCTTCCCAGGAATACCAGCACACCTGCTGGAAGGCAATAAGATGATTGAGTACAGGCGACCAAGCAAGATGATCGCCACTAAAGAGAAATTTTTGATTATATAACAGCACAGTATGACCTTTAGTATGCCCTGGAACTGGGATAATTAGCAGGTTTGGAGCAAATTGTGCTGGCTCAAAATTAGTTAATTGAATTTCTACGTCACGAGTATCATTATTGATCTCGTTAGTGTGGAGAATGCGATCGCACCCAAAATGCTCTCTAAACTTGCGATGATCTGCGACATCATCTCTATGAGTCAAGTACATATACTTAACTCCACCCATCTCTTCCAATCGTTTCACCAGTGGCGGCGCAAAGCGGGGAGAATCTACTAAAATATTGCCATCCGAGTTATGAATTAAATAACTTGCGGCTCCGTAAGAATTTTCAGCATGGTAGCCACAATGATAAACATTATCTTCTATTAAGATGGGAAAACTTTGGTGAGCAACTTTAATATCTTGAGGTTTCTCAACAGTGCCAATTGAAGCAGTGGGGCAAGATAGTAATGCTTGCATAGCGTTTAAGCGTTCTGCATCGTTAGCTGGTTGATCATAAACTGCTGATTGTTCATCAACACGCTCAAACACTTCTGGAGCCATCCACCGACAAGTATCGCAATCAATGCAGGTAAAATCTACATAAAAATTGCCATTAACATTTTTAGGGTGACGTTGATTAAGATTAGCCATTTTTTACACCAGCCACAATTTTTATTTGATATTATGACTATTATAATTAAATAATTTGATATTGTATAAGCGAACTAGCGGATTAATAGAGGCTTATGATATTGGTTAAATGTAATTTTAATGATTTCGTGCTTTTTTCTAAGTATTTAATTTTTTGTCTGAAGTTTAAAATAAAATAAATATTAATTTTTATTGCAGAATACAGTTCAAATTATTTTTATAAATGTTTGATCGCATTGCTACATCCTCCTTAAAGTAAAATTTACTAATATAATGAGATGGCTCTTTTATCCCAGATCAAGCTGGGAAAAAAGAACTTTTTCACCAGCTATTACGTTTTATCAGTAGAAATTCACAGTTGTTGATCTTTGAAAAAATTAAGCTTAAATAAATATTTCATTGTGGTAAAATACAAGCTTTTAATAAAAAAATACAATAAATTTAAAATTGTTGTTATTAGTAAACTGTCTACTCAATTTTGCTACATTTCTAAAAGTTGTTACCCTAACAGAGGTAATCACAATAGGTTATAGAAGTAGTTATGACTATCGAGATTAATCTGCCAGGAAATATACCAGACACCGTTGAACAATGGCAGCAGGAACCACAAACTTTCCAGTGGACAAAGCAGTGGTATCCAGTAGCAGTTGTTGAATTTCTTGAGCCATCTCGTCCCCATGCCATTGAGCTACTCGGAAAAAATCTAGTCTTGTGGCGAGATGGTACTGAAACATGGCGTTGCTTTGAAGATTATTGCCCTCATCGACTTGTCCCACTCTCTGAAGGTCGTGTAGAACCTGACGGCACACTTTTATGTGCTTACCATGCTTGGCGATTTGATTCTAATGGTAATTGTGTCAGCATTCCTCAATCAAAAGACAAAGAAACTGAAGCTAAAAACTGCTCCAGCCCCAAAGCGTGTGCTATTGCTTATCCAACTCAAGAACGTCAGGGTTTATTGTGGGTATGGGCAGAGTCAGGAACTCAGGCGCAATTAGAAAGTCAGTTGAACTCACCGTGCCTCATTCCAGAGCTAGAAGAAAATTCCGATAGAGTAGTCAAGATGGCTTGGAGTATCCGTGACCTCCCCTATGGTTGGGACTTTTTCATGGAAAATGTGGCAGACCCCGCCCATGTACCTGTCTCCCATCATGGTATTGTCGGCAATCGTTATCAGGATGCTAAGTATTACGACATGATTCCTATACGGAAAATGTCTACCCAATCTGGCTTTTCTTTTGAAATTGTGCCTGTTCCAGGAAATCTTGTTCAAGCTGTCCACGACTTTCAGCCGCCTTGTCAGATGAGAATTGTCTCCACTGCTACTGATGGCGGTCAGCTAATCTTAGCTTTATATGCCATCCCAACCCGCCCTGGATGGTGTCGTAATATCAGTTGTCAGGTGTTAGTCAAAAATGAAGCAGGAAAATCGCCTTCTGGTTTGGCATTCTTTGCATTACCGATGCCGACTTGGTTAGGTCATGTACTAGGTTCGCTGTTTTTGCACCAAGATTTAGTATTTCTCCATTATCAAGAAAAGATTATCTCTCAACGCTCCCAAGGTAAATGGCTAAACGCTGTCTATACCCCTAATCCTCAAGATAAGATGGTGATTGCTTTTCGTCAGTGGTTAGAACAGAAAGCTGGCGGTGGTATTCCTTGGGCTAATGGCTGTAAGGAGTTACCTGCGGCTGAACAAGACAAACAGAAGCTGTTTGATGTATGGGCAACACATACCCAAAATTGTCGGGTTTGTCAAAGTGCTTTGAAAACAATTAATCGCCTAACTGTGGTGACTTATCTGGCTGCTATTGTATGTCTGATTGTGGGCGTAATAGCAGATGCACGGGCGGTAGCGGTTAAGACTGCTTTAGTTGCCGTAGGACAAACAACTACTTCTGTTTTGAGTTTTATCCCACCTGCTGAATTCTGGTGGGCGCTGGGTGGCGCAATTTTATTGGCAACAGTTGGGTATCTGCTCAATAAATTCAGTCGGTTGTTCTATGTTTATCAGTTTGAACATTCCCACAATGATTAGAATATCAATGTTTCTAATAGTTGTTTATTTGTCAGAGGGCATTTTCTCTACTAGGAGCGAAAACTACAGCCGCAGTTGAGCCACAACTTTTGATAAATGAGGTTGAAAACCACGTAACTGTGCGGTATTTTTAAAGGTTCCGGTTTCGCCACTTGGATCAAAAGCTGTTTTGATTACATAAAGTGTTTTACCATCAAAGGCAACATAGCTAATGTGTTGTTCTTGTAAACTTCCATTGTGTTGTCTACCTATGAACCCATAACGCAAGCCAGACAAATTTCCTACTGCTACTGCTTTTGGGTTTGTAGGCGAAAAGGTATATTTGCTGCTATACCCAATTTGCCTGTCTTTAGCAATCACAGCATAATGGTTAGCTACCCAAGCGTGTAGTGCTGTTAAAATCTGTCCTTTATATTTGGGATTTTGATAGTTAGTTTTCCCTACGGGGATACCCGCATCAGCTAACATTTTCTGGAAATCAGGCAGTGTGCTAATAGGATAACGTGCCATCTCTACAGTGCCTGCCAATTTACCTTTTTCGCTAACACATAGTAAAGGTGCATTGCCTGAACAAGGATATACACGCCAGTTATTCCCAATAGTCCTGGCTTTGAGTGCGTTTTTCCAAATATTACCTGTCGTAGAGTTGAAGCTTAGAGTTGTTGGTGGAGTATTAGCTATAGCTTTAAGCTGCATATTCTCATACAAAGATGTGCCAACAACGAATGTAATGGTTAAAAAAGCTAAACTTTGTGGGAGTTGTTTTGATTTAAGCATTTGTACCTGTATACAAAATAATTTATAAAAAACATCTCAATTTTTCAGTCATGCAGCTAAAGGAAAGCAAGTAGATGTTTTACTTTTAAGTAAATCAAGAGTTATGCCACAGATTCCGCAAATAGTTTGAGTTGTGATTGGGTTTATAGATAAAATGAATGTTTGCACATCACTCTATTGGGTGAATTAGCTGGAGGATGCGATCGCGCATCTTCAAAAAAATATTTTTAACCCACCTGGGATAAAATTAAAGTAGATAAATTGTTGATAAATTAAGCTTTTATTACTCCAAACCCTCCCACAGCAATCTTAGGGTAAATAAGATAATAAAACAATTGAATAATGTAGTTTATTGAAATAATATTTTCAACTTCTAGTTACTCTTTCACTCTTTGGAATTATGAGATTTAGCACAACAGCCATCTATGCTGAACAATTAACTATTCTGTTGTGCTAGTTATTATATGCCTGATAGTCATCAACAAATAAACGGCGAATATTCTCCTCGCTTGGGTTTAATTGTAGCCTTTTATGCTTTTATCGCCATCGGGATGGGAGAAGGCGGGTTAGGTGTTCTACTACCTTCTATTATGACCTCCTTCCATCTGACTCCTGCAACAGTAACATGGCTATTTTTAAGTCAGATTACAGGCTATATCGTGGCGGCATTTAGTAGCAGTATAATTAGCAATCACATCGGGTTAGCTCGAATGTTGCTGCTGGCATCAATTTTATTAAGCGGGGCTTTAATTGTTTACGCCAGTACACCAGTTTGGGGGGTTATGGTAATTACTGGTACAGCTTTGGGATTGGGAATAGGTTTAATTGATGCAGGTATCAATACTTATATTGTTAATGATGCTCGTCACTCGCATTTCATCGGAGTATTGCATGGTTTCTATGGAACAGGAGCATTACTAGACCCTGCTATAGCTACAACTTTATTAGGAATAAATCTACATTGGCGCATAGTTTATGTTGTGTTTGCCAGCGTTGTGGGACTGTTATCGGCGGTTTTGATTTGGGTGATTAAAATAGATTATCAACCTCTTACTCACCAAGTAACGGTATCTGGTGGAGATGCTAGGGCAAATCTGCGTACTGCTCTTGGCACGCCTACTGTATTGATATCAGGTTTCTTTTTATTGGTTTATGTCGGGACTGAGGTGGCAATAGGTAACTGGGCTTATAGTGTTCAAACTATCAGTCGTAACACGCCTCTAATTATTGCGGGTTACAGTGTGAGTGCTTACTGGATGGGCTTGACGATTGGGCGGATGGGAATGGGATATGCGATTAAATATCTTGGAACTATACGTCTGCTAGACTTTTCGCTAACTTTGCTAACCGTCGGGGCGCTCAGTTGGTGGTTATTACCAGAGCAAGTTTTGAGTTTGCCTCTATTGGGATTAGCTCTAGCTGCTATCTTTCCCACGACAATCTTGCTTGTGCCACAACGGGTAGCTATGCCTTTAGTACCAGCGACAATTGGCTTTCTTAGTAGTGTTGCTAGTTTCGGGGCTGCGACTATTCCCAGTGGTCTTGGCTTTGTTGCTAACTCAATGGGTTTGTCGATTATTCCCATAATGATGTTACCTTTAGCAGCGTTGATGATGCTATTACATCGCTGGTTGGTATCCCATCCATTTAGCAAGGTCTAATAATGGATAATTGCTAATAAGCTCGCGCGATCGCTCTCACGCTTGCATCAATTGCTGAATGCGCTGTGGCTCTTCTCCCAGCCAATCAGGATTTTTGGCTGTGCCATCATAAATTGATGATGTTTTGAATGGCTCAAACTCACCCCTTGCTCCAGCTTGTACCGTTTTAGCTAACAGATTTTGCACAATTTGATCATTCATGGGCTGGAATGTCCGCACAGCTTCAAATGCTTGGTCAAGAATCTCCATACTGTCAATTCCTGTAATCACAACTGATGTTGGTAGATTCAGGGCATAGTGTAGACACTCAATTGGCGTGACTGTATTTGAGCGTAAAGCAATGCCGTTAGCCATGCTTTTCATCCCCAGAATGCCGATGTTTTGTTTCACAAGTTCTGGGACAACTAATTTTTCAAAGCTGCGGTAGTGGGCATCCATTACACTTAAGGGCATTTGCACGGCATCAAACTTAAAGCCGTAATTGGCTGCAACTTCCAGCATATGCAAATGAATCTGGGGGTCTTTATGCCCAGTAAAACCTATGTATCTGAGCTTACCAGCTTCACGCGCCTCAACTAAAGCAGCATTTGCGCCTTCAGGGTCAAATACTCGATGGGGGTCTTCGTAGCGGATAATTTCGTGGTGCTGGACGAGATCGATACAATCAACTTGCAGGCGTTGTAATGACTCGTCTAGCTGTTTGGTCGCTTCTCTATAGGTTCGACCATCAATTTTTGTCATCAGGAATACTTTGTCTCGGTAGCCATCCTTAAGGGCTTTTCCCATGCGGATTTCACTCTTACCACCGTTGTAATCCCAACTGTTATCCATAAATGTGATGCCGCGATCAATCGCTGTGCGAACGATGCGGATAGCCAGTTGTTCCGATACGTGACTCAAACTCAGATGCCAACCACCCAATCCAATCGCGGAAACTTTTTCTCCTGTACTGCCGAGAGTTCGATAGAGCATTTCTGAGTTTGAGGCACTTCCTGACATATATTCTCCTAGCTTGCCAGCTATTGCTTAATTACATACAGCTATGAGCCAATTCAAATGTAAGGAAACGTTTGCAACATCTTCCTACAGACACAACTGGGTGTTGGCAATTTATACAAGGTAAGATCAATAGTTGATTTGATGCGTTATGCAAGATATTTTGCACACTCATTACTTCAAATCTAAGTTTAATTTAGTTTCCTCAATAGTATCTCCCAAACGATAACCTTGAAAAATTACTGCACCTAATACAACTATTACGGCTGCTACTAAAAACACTAATCTTACACCTAATGAAGCTGTAGTTGTATAACCATAAACAGTCAAAATATACGGTACAATTAACGTTGCTAGAGCTAATCCCATTCCTGATGATAAGGAAAATGCTCCATAATATAACGCTTCACGACGCTGTTTAGTCAATAATTCATCGTAATCAACAACACTCGCCATCAGCGCAAACATTAAGATTAAATAACCGCCTAAAAATGGTGCTAGAACAGATAAAATAACTAAAGTTTGAATAGTTGTATTGACTTCTGGGATTAAGCCTACGGTAAACATCAAGCTGGAAGTTATTGCTAAACCTATTAATGCCACCATGCTTAAATAACGATGAGGATATATTTTAGCTAGCCAATTCCACATCGGCGCAGCCAACATCATCGCGATCACAACAACACCCTGAAATAAACTAACATTTGTTTCTGGCTTTCCTAATACCACTGTGACAAAATAAGGTAAGTTGGCTAACAGCATGGCATAAGCAGTCTGCACTATCAACGTAGATAAACTCAGAATAATAAATTGATTATTTTTCCAAATGTTACTCAGATTTGCTGAAAATTTTGTGCTGTGAGATTTTGTTTGTGCTTGTTCTTTAAATCCTAACAGTGTGAGCAAAACAGAAATGATTAAAATTACACCTACTACCAAACTCATCCATACTGCACCAAACCGCTCAAAAAGTGGTGCTGCTGCGATCGCACCAATCAATACTCCAAGTGTACCAAAAATATTTTTCCACATACTCAAGCTAACACGCTCTGTGGGCGTAGCTGCCATTTCTGGTAAGCTACTATCATAAGGAATTGTAATTAAACTTAGGCTAGTATAAAAAGCTACTGTAAAGAACAAAAAGTAGCAGCCATTAACAATCCCTGAACTAAATGTAGGTGGAGTCCACAATAACAATAAAGTAATTACAGTAACAGGAGTAGCAAATATTAAAAAAGGTCTTCGGCGACCCCAAGGAGTATGAGTTTTATCGCTCCAATGCCCAATTAGTGGATCTATTACAGCATCCCAAAACCGTCCTAGTGTTAGCAAAATTCCCACTAAAGTAATATCTAAGTATTGAGGGCGACCCGAATCAGGGGGCGGCGACCAAAAATAAAGCAACCAAGTTGATACTGTTGTACTCACAATATTTAGCCCGATAGAAGTACAACTGTAAAGTAGTTTTTCTTTTAAAGAAAGTAAGTTAGTCATTGAGCAATTATTTGTATGATTAGCTAGCCTGTAATACTGCCTTGGGACGGTAATTATTTCCAGAGTGGGCTTCTAGCGGCTGATGCTATTAAGCTAGTTCACCACAGCTAAGGTAAAACTTGAACAGTTAAGTGTAACTGTTGCTGGTAGCCAATATAGTCAAAGAACTTTTATCGCTCGATAGGTTAAATCCGATAACTTTTTTGTCAAAAGTTCAAGTAATTGCTAGCGTAAAATATTTAATGCAACATCTTGGCATACTGGAAGAGGGATAGTGAGAACTACACCCATCCCAGTCGGTGAAATATAAGCGCACACAATGAAACGTAAATCAAAATACTCCGAGCCTCCAACTGGTGCTAGTAAATCCCCCTTTGGCAAATCTTCCCCTTTTAACTACACCTCATTGGCAATTCTAGGGGGTGTGTTTATTTTGGGTATTGGCGTTGGCATTGCTTTTAGCTCCACAGCCACTTTAGACAACAAAAACGTTGCTTCCCGTGACTATTTTGACCAAATGGCTCCAAATCCAGAAATCTGCGTTCAGTATGGAGCCAGCGCGATGGTAATGGATACACGCCTGTTTGTGACACTAAACCCTTTTAACGTATATATATCTCAACCGAGTATGCGCCCTGGGTGTGTGTTACGCACTAATAACTGGTCACTTTTGGAGCAAAGAAAATTAGTTACATCAGATCAAGTGCGGGATTGTAAACAAAGAATGAACACCTTTGGTTTTACTGGGGTTTTGGAGGCTTCACCAGACATTAGTTGCATTTATCAAAACGATGCTGCTAAAAATTTCTTCCAAAATCAACCAGGCGCAGTTGCACCTCCTTCCGAATCTAATAATTTCTAAGCTGTTAACTAATTACTAATTCAAGCTATAACTCAAATTCTGCATTAGTTGGACTGGCACGATTTGACCAATTTTAATTGTTGTATTTTGGGAGGTATTAAAATAATTAGTGGGTGCATCTCCCCAAGTATATGTGGGGGGTAGAGCATTCTGAGAAATTGGTTGATTGCTATTTAAGCTACCTGACTGGGCGAGTATTGGTAGATTACGTTGACCAATAATCATACTTTGAGCAATAAAGCGACTACCATTGCGATCGCTTTGGAAACTTCCAAAAATTGGTGTACCTACAGGAAGAATGACTTTACCATTGCGATCGCGCACTTCCTCTTGTAGCAGCAACACTTCTCGTTGGAGCATTCCAGCTTGCAAAATTAAATCACTTGCACCTGTATAAAGTAGATTTAATTGAGTGCCTGCTGGTAATACGTATGGCAGGTTAGTACCATAATTTGCTGCCTGTGAGGTATTAACAGAATTGATATTAGTTTGAGGGGTTTGGCTTACCGCTCTATTTGAGCTAAGTGCAGAGGAATTAAAATTTCTTGGCAGTGCGATCGCGCTACCTTGTCTTACTGGTGGTAATGGTAGTTTCTGACCAAATTCAACCACTGAATTTGGCGTTGCTGTTGGTATAGATGTAGATATTACCCCTGTACCATCTGAAAAATATGGCAAAGTTCTTTCAGGAATTTGATTATTTGGAAATATTGGTGTTGGTAAATTTATTGATGACGTTCTTGCAGGCGGTAAAGTATTTGATCCACCAAAAATATTTAGCGGTGGTACCTGAACTGACGGTGTTTGTGGACTGGTCAATGTAGCTGGTGGCAATATACTTAACGGGGTGCTTGGTCGTCTGACATTGGAAGATCCTGTTGTTCCAGCAATCAACGAGCGCAATACCCACCGCTCTCCATTGGATGCTGGAGGTAAAATAAGCTGCACTTGTTCTGGTGTCAAAACAACTTGTGGTGATAACTCTAAAATAATCGTTGTTAGATTAGATTGTGACCTGAATAATTGAATAGCGCGTACTGCACCTGAATAAGTTTGTTGTGTTTGTAATGTTCCTAACTGCGTATTAGGTAAATCGATCACAATCCGAGTTGGTTGAGACAACAGGGAATAGCGGGGAAGCGTTGCTTGATCTAAATTAATTTCCAACTGATTTGTCGTTGGGTCAAATTTCCATCCAATAAGATTAGCAGCTTGAGCTAACTGCTCGGAAAAGCCAACTGGGCTAACAGCTATTAAACCAGCAAGGCTCCAAGTTTTCACCAAACTCGCCAAATACCTAAATCCCCAAAATTGCACTTTTAACTGTAAGTGAAAGTTCATTTTTACTCCTCAATAGTTATTAAGTTAAGTAATTTTTTTATAAAAGTCAATTTATCGTGTATTTTGCCTATGTAAATCCTCTTCTCCCTATTCATGGGGAAAGGCTTGGCAATATAATTTTAGGTTTAATTACTTTAATTTACTTCCCGCCAATCAAAAAACGTAATAATTATTACCCTTTCAACTTTATCTTTTTTTTACGCCCCCCAATGTTCTGTGATCTATGTCACACTTAAACTTATAACTACTCACAATAAAAATCAAATAAATATCACAAACAAGTTAAGCTTGATCTCACTTAAACCAAAGAGTTCCATCACTTAGAACTTTCCGAATAAGTGAAATAATACCAGAAATAGGTAAATAAATTCTATTTGTATTTTCTTTTTTAAAGGGCGATCGCTAGCACATTCCTGTCTACAAATTAATAAAGATTTGTCAAGATGTGCTACAAACCCTAATAATTAAAGTGGGTATAAGCAGTGAAAATCACTAATCTAGAGATAGGAAATAAATTTCTGGAGTTCCAGCGTGTGGAGATAGCATTGCAGCCAGCCGAAGAAAAATATCGCAGTATGTTTGAAAATGCCGTTGAGGGTATGTTTCAGAGGACACCCGACGGTCGCTATCTCTTAGCTAACCCAGCGCTAGCAAAGATTTATGGCTACGAATCCTCAGCACACTTGCTGATGTATCTCACAAATATTGACCGTCAGTTTGTTGATTCGCAACGACATCAACAGTTTATCGAGCTTATAGAGCAAAATGAGCAAGTTTGTGGATTTGAATCTCAAGTTTATCGCCAAGACGGTAGCGTCATTTGGATTTCTGAAAGTGCAAGGGCTGTACGCGATCAAAATGGTGTTTTGATTTATTGTGAAGGCTTTGTTACAAAAATACAAGAACGAAAATTAGCCGAAGAAAAATGGCTGCAATTAGAAAAAAAATTTCAACGGCAATCTGAGGAACTGCAAGCTAGTCGTGAGAAACTACATAAAATTGAGTTTCAGCTAATTCATAGTGAAAAAATGTCCAGTATCGGACAAATGGTTGCTGGTGTTGCTCACGAAATTAACAATCCCGTTACATTTGTTTGTGGTAATCTCCTCCATGCTGGTCAATATGCTGAAGATTTATTAAACTTACTAAAACTTTACCAACAGCACTATCCTCAACCCGCGCCTGAAATTGAAGAAGAAATAGAGGCACTGGATTTGGATTTTCTCAGAGTAGACTTTCGCAAAACCTTATCTTCAATGCAAATGGGTGCCGATCGCATCCGCCAAATTGTTCATTCCCTACGAAACTTCTCGCGGATGGATGAAGCGCAGATGAAGCCAGCTAATATTCAGGAAGGTATAGATAGTACGCTGCTAATTCTTAACAACCGCACAAAACCAAAAGGACAAAACCCTGGGGTGAATATTATAAAAAAATATGAAGAACTACCTCTAGTTAGATGCTACGCCGAACTTTTAAATCAAGTATTTATGAATCTTTTATCTAATGCTATTGACGCTTTAGAGGAGTACAACGAAATAAGACTAGAAAATCAACTACAGCTAAATCCTAGTACTATTACAATTAGCACAGAAATAATTAATTCGGAATGGGTAGCAATTAAAATAGCTGATAATGGCGCTGGAATGCCAAAACAAGTAAAAGAACAAATATTTAACTCTTTTTTTACCACTAAACCAATAGGTAAAGGTACAGGATTAGGTTTGTCAATTAGCCATCAAATCGTTGTAGAAAAACACGGTGGCAACCTCAAATGTATTTCTGCCCCCGATCAAGGCACAGAATTTATTATAGAAATTCCACTTAATGCTTGAAGCTTATAAAAATAATTATTATCAAATAAAATTTACCTTTAAATAAATTGATTAACAAGAATATGCGTAGGGGCGGGTTGACAGATCAAACTTGTTATTGATAAATATCTTAATTTAACCCGCCCTGACAATTCAATCGGTTTTATTACGGGTAATTTAATTTAAGGGACATTATATTACATAAAAATAGGGAATTTTTAAATAACTTTTAATAAAAAGCATCCCAAGCTCTAATTAAAACTTGGGTAAGCTTAGTTTACTAAAAATTCCATTCCCACATAACTGCGCCATCATCTAAATGCTCGGTAACGATGCGTCCAATAGCATCAATTTCCTTGAGTTCATCACTAGATAATTTAACAACAGCCGCTTGTGCGTTTTGTGCTACTTGTTCAGCATTACGTGCGCCTGCGATCGCATTCGCTTGTGGTTGAGCAATCAACCAAGCTAAAGCTAACTGAGCTAGGCTACACTGATGGCTTTCTGCAATTGGACGCAGCTTGCTTAAAGCTTGTTGCGCTCGTTCATAATTTTCGCCCTTAAATAATTTATTATCAGCGCGATTATCACCTTTCTCAAACTTGTGACCAGATTTAAACTTACCTGTTAATAATCCTTGTGCTAACGAAGAATAAGCAATGATAGAAATATTGTTTTCAACGCAATAAGGCATAGCATCTTTTTCCACCCCCCTCCAAAAGAGCGAATAAGGTGGTTGTAAACTATCAATGCGCCCATATTTAGCTGCTTCTTCTAGCTGGGAACGCGAAAAGTTAGAAACCCCAATTGCCCGAATTTTCCCCTGTTGCTTTAACTCATTCAGGGCGCTCATTGTTTCTTGAATAGGGACTATTGGATTATTAAAACTACCAGAAGGCCAATGGATTTGGTAGAGATCAATATAGTCAGTTTTGAGATTTTTGAGAGAGCGATCGCACGCTTCCATCACTTGGTCATACTTAAGATGATTAGCAAACACCTTACTTGCATAAACTACCTGATCTCGCACATCAGCTAAAGCTGTCGCCAAAATTTGCTCAGAATGACCTTCTCCATAAACTTCTGCCGTATCAAACGTAGTAATTCCAGCATCAAAAGCTGCCCGCATAGCTTTAATCGTGTCAGAATCTTCAATTCCTACCCACATCCGTTTGCCAGCTTGCCAAGTACCCATAATAATTGGGGTAATTTGGATTTGGGAAGTGCCGAGCGATCGTTTTTCCATTCTTAACTCCTAAGCTTTAGCAGTAAATAGTTACCAGTTTTATCTTTGGGTAACAACTTACGCATCCCCCACTGTATGTATGCGCCACTACTTACTGATTTATTCTTCTCGTCTTTGAAATTTAAATAATCACAACATATCACTTGACGATCTGAAGTTATTTGCTCATGCTAAGTGACAACTACAAACGCTAAAACACTGAGCATGAGTAACCCTGAAAACAAAAATCTTCCTTTGTGGAAGCGTATTCCCCTCTACCTCCAGATTGTCATTGCCCTAATTTTTGCAGTTATCTTAGGAATTGTGTTAGGTGCTGGTCAACCTATTTTAGATAAAGAGCTAATTAACCACCTTGCAATTCCTAGCACATTAGTACTCAAAGCTTTACGCGCCCTAGCAACACCATTAATTTTATTAGCAGTATTGCACTCATTTCTTACAGCTAATATTCCTGGTAGATCAGGTCGCCGTCTAGCATTTTTGCTTTTTACCAATACCATTGTTGCAATTCTGATTGGTTTATTGGTTGCAAACGTTCTACGACCAGGAACTTGGGGGCGTATCGCTCCTCCCGAAACTACCGAAGCAGTCAACAAAACCCTCGATCCTTGGGGACTCCTGCAAGATACCATACCTGAAGCTATCCTCAAGCCACTGGTTGATAACAACGTTATTCAACTAATCTTCGTCGCTTTAGCATTTGGGATTGTTTTTAGAGCATTGAAAACACAGCAAATTGCTGAAGGTAAAACAGATTACCTAGCAATTGAGCAAGTAATTTCCATCTTGTTTGAAGCAGTTATACGAATTTTGCACTGGGTAATTGCCCTAGTACCTTTAGCAGTATTTGGAATCGTCGCTAAAACAGTTGCACTTCAAGGATTTGAACCATTTAAATCCCTCGGCGCTTTTATCATAGCTGTACTGGTTGCCCTATTCTTACAAGCTTGTTATTACCTAACCCGTGTTCACTTTGGTTCTTGGGTAACTCCAAAAAACTTTCTCATTGGTGGTTCCGATCCATTAATCACAGCTTTTTCTACTGCTTCTTCTACCGCAACAATGCCTATTACCTTTCAAGCTTTAATTGGAAAAATAGGTTTAAGAGAATCCTCTGCTTCTTTAGGTGCGCTAGTTGGCAGCAACTTTAATAACGACGGCACTGCCCTTTATGAGGCAATGTCTGCCCTATTTATTTCTCAAGTACTTAATTACAATCTATCCTTACCACAACAACTAATAGTTGTTCTAACATCTATTGTTGCTTCTGTTGGCGCTGCGGGTATTCCCGAAGCCGGATTAGTCACAATGACGCTAGTATTTTCAGCAGTTGGTTTGCCTACTCAGTACATTCTCTTGCTGATTACTGTAGATTGGTTTTTAGACAGATGCCGCACTGCCATTAACGTTATGGGAGATATGACTGTTAGTGCTTTAGTTGACGGAAAACAACAAAAAGCCAAGCTAGAGGAAGAATTTTTAAGTATAGAAACTTAAATTTGTTTAACCCCTCTCCATAAACGGGGAGGGTATTTATATTTGAGATAGTTTAACGTTAATCAACTTAGCAACAGAATTGAGAAATTTAAACTTATGGAATCACTCATTACTGATACAAATACTAGCCACGCATTAAAAGAATGGGCTGTTGCGGTTAATGCTTTGGAACAAGGTAAAACTATTATATTGCTACGCAAAGGCGGCATTAGTGAAGAAAGCAACCGCTTTAAAGTTGCTTACGATCATGTTTTGCTTTATCCTACCTATGAACATCAACAGCCACATTTGCTTAAACCTGAGTATGCTAATCAAGTTACGCCAGTAGCATCAGGTTGGCATCCAGAAACTATCCGTATAGGTAGTTGGGCTGAAATTACTGATATTTTTCAAGTAAGTGATGAGCAAACAGTTTCAGCATTGCTTCCTTATCATATTTGGAACGAGCAATTTGTGAGCGATCGCCTGAAATGGAAACCGCGTCAACCTCTTTATATACTGTTACTACGTGCTTACAAACTAGCACAACCGCAAGTTATTTCATACCGTCAAAAATACGGCGGTTGTAAATCTTGGATTGATTTATTAGAACCTATTTCCATTCAGGACAAAACTCCCGTTTTAACTAATGAGGAGTATTTAGAGCAAGTTGGGGAGATCCTACATATAATCAGGAAATAATTGGCATATCAAAATTTTTCAACGGAGAGGGTGGGATTTGAACCCACGTTGACCTTGCAGCCAAAACAGATTTCGAGTCTGCCGCATTCAACCACTCTGCCACCTCTCCAGAGTTTAGAGCATATCGCTATTTTACTGGCATCGAGGCAAAAATTACCAGTCTTTTAGAAAAACGAAGTATTATTATCTGTTACTTCCAGCGTCGGCTCAAACTCATCTCCAGGTGTCCACTGAATCGCACCATCTCGCCCAGTCCAGTAAAGCTTAATATTAGCCTTTTGCAAATTTAAGAGCGCCTCTGGATCAACTGTAGACGAAGAAGCGATCGCCACTCCTGGTTCCATAGCCTTTAACAAATCTAGCGTCAGCTTTCCCCCAGACCACCACAATACTTGAGGACGACGAGGCAAACCCTCACTGATAGCTACCTGCTTTTGTTCTTCTGGTGTTAACTCTGGTAATACTAACCAAACTTGATCACGGATTTGCAACTTGATTATCGGTGGTACAGCATTGAGTAGCTTAATCATTGTTGAGCCAAGAGGTGTATTTGTACCTACGGGTAAAGCTTGGTATACACCTTGACCACCTTTAACAGCGCCACCTATAACTGAACTAGCCTGATCTACTGTTTCATTGCCACTCACATCATAAAAACTTTTAACTGGTAAACGTTTCAATAACTTCAGCCAGCCACTTCTTAACTTAGGTTCCAAATCAATTGCCACAGCCCAATCAATTTGATTGACACCCTGCTGTTGCAGAAACGGTAGAACTGTAAAGTTAGCTGTGTCAGCATCACCACTATTAACCAGCGCAACCTTACCCTGGTCTTGAATTACCAAAACTGGCTGCCCGTCTGTCGCTAGTACCGTTGCTCTAAACAGAGTAGCTTGAGTTTCCCATATTGGTAACACTACTAATGCGATCGCCGCTATAAGAGCTAACCACCAACGTTTACTTAGCCAGCGACTCCACCAAACTAATACCATTAGCCCATAAATGGCGATCGCTTGCATGACAGAAATTTTGCCAATAGCAACAGAACTACCAGGAAGCCAACAGAAAAATTGAACTAACCCAATCAGCCAGTGAGTTGGATGATATAGCAACCATGCTGCCGAACTTCCACCCCAAGACCAAAATACTCCTAACAAAGCACTAATTACTCCACCGAGACTAATTAAAGCAATCAGAGGAGTAGAAATAATATTGACCGCAATACTATAAGTTGCGACTAAACCAAATACATATAGTTGCAATGGTAGCGTCCACAAAGCAGCAGCAACAGGAACAGCAACCAAAGATGCGATCGCAGGTGGCAGCCAATCCAATCGCTTCATCAAAGCAGGTACAGTAACCAATAATCCCAACGTTGCTAAAAAACTCAGTTGAAATCCTAAATCCCAAATCCATAAAGGATTCAATAACAGCAACAAACTAGCAGCAACTAGCAATAATCCAATTGGCTTAGTTTTACGTTGCATTATCAAAGCAACCAAAACTCCAAAACCCATCACTGCTGCACGCATCACCGAAGGCTGTACACCAGTTAAACCAACAAAAATTATTAAAGCAACTGTTCCAACAATAAATTGTACCCTTGCTGAAA